>JAIVGT010000074.1 GCA_020201485.1 Halobacteriales archaeon | reverse complement strand
GCGCCGGCCACGCCTGGATGCTGGACAACGGCCCGGGTTGGGAGACGCTCTACACCTGGTGCGGCGACGGGGCGGAGATGTGCGCGAGCGACGCGCAGGCCTGGGATGCGGGCCCGGGCATGATGGGCTGCGCCCTCGACCCGCCGGGGGTCCTCGACGACCGCCCCTGGGTCGCGTACGGGCACGGCAAGCTCGTGCTCGTGAACAACGGCAACGGCGTGGCGCAGGTCGGGCTGTACGACCCGGCGACGCAGGCCCGTGCCTGGAACATGTGCGCCGGGCGCGGCTGGATTCCCGGCCCGCCGGCGGTGCGCGAGGCCGATGGCATGTTCGCCGTGCCCCTCGTCGCCTCGCAGCGCCTGGCCTTCCTCCTCGCGGACACGCGCGAAGGGCCCTTGACCGTCCTCCTCGGGCAGGACCCGATGGCGCTCCGCACCGCGACCGTCCTCGGCACCGTGCCCACCAACCTGGCGTGCGGGACGAACTACGGCTTCGCCGGCTTCACGCGGCAGGGCACGCTCGTCGTGGCCGCTGCCACCGACGCGCGGCACATCGCGGTCGCGGCGAGCGACGACCTGCGCACGTGGCGCGTCAGCACCTTCGACGCCGGGGGCGATGTCGGCTACCTCTGGCTCAGCGCCGGTCCGGGCCAGGGCGCGCTCCTGAGCTGGGTCACGACCGAGGACGCGTGCCTCGCCGGGGACTTCCACGTCGCGCACGTGGACTTGGCCGCGGCCCCGCGCCTGCGCGACGCCATGGTCCTCGCCGCGGACGTGGCCGGGCCGTGCGGCGACTACAGCGGCTCCGCGCTCGGGCCGGACGGGCGGGCGTACGTCGCGGTGTTCAGCGCGCCCCACGGATGCCTGGACCTGCCCGGCGACGCGCCCCTCACGCTCTACGTGCAGACGGGCGGGCCGACGGTGTGAGGATGCGAGGTCGGACGATGCGGGCGATGCGTTGATGCCGGCGGGCGCGCTCGCTCCCCCGATGACCATGGCCCGCAAGGCGATGCGCAAGGAGCGCCCGACGACCCGCGTCGCGACCGTGAGCGAGCGCAGCGATGGCCGGCACGAGCACCGCACGGCGAAGGTCGTGGAGATCATCGGCTCCTCCCGGCGCAGCTTCGAGGACGCGGTGCGGGGCGCGCTGCAGGACGCGTCCGCGACGACGCGCGGCATCAGCGGCGCGCACGTGGTGAGCATGAGCGTGAAGTGCCGGGACGGCGAGGTGCTGGAGTACAAGGTGGACCTGCGCGTCGCCTTCGGCATCGAGCGCACGGCGCGGCCGTGAGGCGCCGGGTCGCAACGTTCATCGTCCCGGGGGCCGGTCGAGCGCCAGCATGGCCGGCCTCCCCGATGACATCGTCGTGAACCTCGCCGCGTCCGTCATCGCCTCGGCCGTGCTTCTCGCCGGCGGCTTCTTCTGGGGCAAGATGGCCGAGCGCCGCCGCACGGGGCGCAACCTCGAGTCGTACGACTTCTATCCGTTCAAGGTCGACGCCGATGGCATGCCGGCCTTCGACCTCGAGGCGTTCCAGCGCGGCGTGCGCCATTTCCTGAAGGACCGGGACTACAAGGCGGCGCGGCAGCTCGTGTTCCTCGGCGAGCAGCACCAGGTGCGCGGCCGGCTGGACGGGGCGGGGCGGGCGGCGTACGAGCGCCTGTTCGAGAAGTACGACGGCGGCTCGGTGGTGAGCGACATGCAGGAGTTCCTCGAGAACTACAGCCGCCTGGTGCGCCTCCTGGGCGAGTCGTTCCCCAACCAGGGCATCGAGATCCTGCTGCACAACCTCGCCGACCCCGGGCACTCGCTCGTGGCCCTGGAGAACAACGTCACCGGGCGCCGCCTCGGCGACGGCACGACGAACCTGCTCGTCGACCTGAAGCGGCGGCAGCGCAACCAGCAGGACAAGCTGAACTACGAGCTCGTCATCGGCGCGCGCCGCTTCAAGTGCACCACCATCCCCATCCTCCGCCGCGACTACGGCGTGGTCGGCGCGGTGTGCGTGAACGTGGACGTGAACTACCTGCGCGAGGAGGTGATGCCGCATCCGGAGCGGGTCGCGGCGTTCTTCCGCGATTTCTGCCACACCGACCAGCGCCTCGACGAGAACATCCTGAGCAAGGACGAGTACGCGAAGGCGCTCGCCGGGAAGCGCCATTTCCGCGAGCACGCGGCGGGCTGAGCCCGGGAAGGATGCGGACGCCGGGATTCGAACCCGGGCTAGAAGCTTGGGAAGCTTCAGTCCTAACCACTAGACTACGTCCGCGCGCGCCCGCGGCAACCCCGCCTTGTCGCTTAACCTTAGCGTAGAGCGCAGCCGTGGGCAACCCTTTTGCCTGCTCGGCGCTTGCGCCCAACCATGGTGGACCTCGGCGGCGCGCTCAGCGACGCGGTGGCGCGCAGCGTGGAGCGCGCCCTCCTCGCCGAGGTCCGGTCCCAGCCCGTGCCCCGGCACGTCGCCATCATCATGGACGGCAACCGCCGCTTCGCCCAGGAGATGGGGCTGGACCCGTGGAAGGGCCACGAGCTCGGCCGGGACACGCTGGAGAGCGTGCTCGACTGGTGCCTGGAGACGGGCGTGCGCTACCTCACCGTGTACGCCTTCAGCACGGAGAACTTCCGGCGCGAGAGCCTCGAGGTGCGCGCCCTGATGCGCCTGTTCGAGGACAACTTCCGCAGGATGGCCGAGGACGAGCGCGTGCACAAGAACCAGGTGCGCGTGCGCGCCATCGGCCAGCTCCAAGCCCTGCCCGACCACGTGCGCGACGCCATCCGCCACGCCGAGGAGCGCACGTCGCGCTACGACCAGTACCACTTCACCGTGGCCGTCGCCTACGGCGGCCGGCAGGAGATCGTCGAGGCCATCCGCAGCATCGCCCACGAGGTCCAGGCGGGGAAGCTCGCCCTGGCCGACATCGACGAGCAGACGGTGAGCGAGCATCTCTACACGCATGCCCTGCCCGACCCGGACCTCATCCTGCGCACGAGCGGGGAGGAGCGCATCAGCAACTTCCTCCTGTGGCAGCTCGCCTACAGCGAGCTGTTCTTCATGGACGTGCTCTGGCCGGGGTTCAAGAAGCTGGATTTCCTGCGCGCGCTGCGCGCCTACCAGTCGCGGCAGCGCCGGCAGGGCACGTGAGCCGCTCAGCTCGGGAAGCTGGGGCCAGCGGGCGCGGAGAAGCCCTCGATGCGCCGGATCTCGCCGAGGCTTCGGTCGAGCGTGATCTCGCCCCGCCGGATGCCGAACACGTACTGGATGGGGATGACGACGTCCTGTCCGGCGCCGAGCTTCGTCTGGGCGTCGGAATTGAGGTTGATCAAGAGGGAGCGGACGGTCTTCGTCTTCGGGTCGAGCTGCGCGTCGCGGATGGTGCCGATGGGGACGTTGTTCCAATCCAGCACAAGTTTCTCGCGGAGGTCCGACGACATCGAAGATCACCCAGGTGGGCCGGCACGACCCGAGGGGCAACCGGGGCCGGCTTGACGGGTAAGCGGAGGGGGGCTGAATATACTTTCCCCAAGGGGGTGTTCCACCAATGGGAGTTGCGACCAACCACCGGGATTTGTTCGCGAGACCTGTCCCAGCCACGGGTTTCGTCCATCCTTATCGAACAAAGAGGATGCAACCGCCTCGTTGGCCGACGGGGCTCCGACCCGGCATTCCCCGGCCGGATGCCCGCCCTGCCCGGGCTGGCTGGCCGTCAGGCGGAATGAGCCTTCGAGGGTTCGGGCCGGGGCGGAGCGGCCTGCTCCCGCTGGTGCCGCCGCCAGCGCTGGGCCAATACCGCGACGCTCCGGTCGTCGATGTTCCCGCCGTTGTGGCGGTGGGGCAGGACCGCGCCGCTGAACGTGCGCGGAATGTGCATGAGCTCGTGGATGAGGACCTCGTCCTGGTCCTCCCTGCCGAGCTTGTCGAAGCGCTCGTGCTTGACCTCGATGACGTAGTGCGGCTCCACGCCCAGGGCCAGCTGCCACACCCGCGCCAGGGGCCAGATGCGGGCGAGGAAGCGCGCCTTGCTCCCCGTGCTCCGCACGCACACGATGCGCGCCGGGTCGATGTGCGCCAGGCCCAGGGCCTCGATGATGGCGACGATGCGGCCTTGCACGTCGGGCGCGACCTGCCAGTCGATGGCGAAGCTCATGCCCCCTCCCGCAGGGCCTGCACGCACGCCTGCAGGGCGCGCGCCGCGTCGCCCTTGCCCGTCAGCCCGGCTGCGCCGGCATGCCCGCCCCCGCTCCACGCCGCGCCCAGGCTCCGGCCCGCGCGCTGCATGACCTTGGCCAGGTCGAGCTCCACGCCGCGCCGCACGCGCGCGCTCACGCTCGCCTCCGCGTCGCGCTGCGCCGCGACGAAGGCCACGTCCGCCCCGAGGTGCACCAGGCCTTGGGCCGCGCTCGCCTCGTAGCTCCCGACCTGGGCGCGCGCCACGAGCCAGCCGCGCACCTCCTCGACCTCCGCCCGCTGCGCCGCGCGCAGGCGCGCGATGCGCTCGCTGCGCTCCTCGGCCGCCGGCTGCTCCAGGAGGGCGATGGCCTCGGGCAGCTCCGCGCCGCTCTCCATGAGCACGAACGCGCTGCCGAGCGTGTCCTTCGTGGCGAGCCTGAAGCGCTGCGTGTCCGCGACCAGCCCGCACAGCAGGGCGAGCGCCTCGTCCGGCTGCAGGCCCTCGCCGAGCGCCCAGAGCAGCTTGAGCACGACCTCGCACGTGCTCGTCGTCTCCGGCTCGACGAGGCGCGCCTGGACCTGCGGCCAGCCGCCCTCCCGGTGGTGGTCGATGACGACGAGGGGCAGGCCCGGGGGCAGGGCGCCGAGCATGCCGGGCGAGCCGCAGTCGAGCGCGATGCCCACGGCGTAGCCGTCGAGGGGCGGGTCGAGCTGCACCTTCGCGCCGAAGCGCTCCGCGACCCGCGTCGCCGCCGCGCCCACGCTCGCGTGCCCGGCGATGGTGCCGGGGAAGCGCTGGCTCAGCGCGACGGCCGCTCCGACCGCATCCGCATCCGCCTGCTTGTGCAGCAGGTACACCCGGGGCTCCCGGGACAAGAGGGCGAGCACGTCCTCCATCGGAGGCGGCAAAGCGCTCGCGCTTGAAAGGCTGCGCGGTCGGGCCCGACCCGACGATGCCCGCTGGCTTTATGCTCCCCGGGCGGACATGGGGCAGCGTGGAGTTCCGCCTCACCCTGGACCGGGAGGCGCTCAAGGTCCTGGCCAGCGACACGCGCCTCGCCATCCTGCGCGCC
>JAIVGT010000277.1 GCA_020201485.1 Halobacteriales archaeon | reverse complement strand
ACCATGCCATGACCGTTTTTGTCCAGAGGGAGCGCGAGCGGCGTCGAGGCGGCCACTTGAATCTGCAGGGTACCATTCGATTGACCGACGATGGTCCTGTCGGGGACTTGCGTGCGATCGATCAAGACGCCGACCACCAGGCCATCCGAAGCAGGAGAGCCGTTGGGGAGCGCCCATGCCCTCACATCCTCATAGGTCTCGTCGAGCGAAAATGACGTGCCAACGTCCATGTGCAGAGTGCGCGGAGGGCCGAGGCAGCCGGCAACGAGGACGACTAGCACGAGCCACGTGGCTCGTCCATCAACCTGTCCCCGAGCGAGGGCACGTGCTCTGTGGTACGCGGTTGGCAATCTCGGTCTTCCCCTTGCTTGCGAAGTGGTCGTCGATGCAGTATCCGGGACCGAGGTCGTTCATGACCGTGTAGCAGCCATTCTCTTGCGACGCGTCATGCGTGGTGCCGAAACTGTGTCCAATCTCATGCACATCCACGTAGGCTTGGCACCCCGCTGGCAGTGGGTAACTCTTCGCAACGCTGTCCCCATGGGGGGTAGGTATGATTGACCGCAGAGCGGTACTCGTTGTAGACGTTTTGCCCAAAGGTGTTCGCTCTCACCAAGCCTCCTTGCCGATTCCCCCAAGCGCGGCCAGCCGCAAGGACGCCGAGCCCTATCGCAGGACGCGCTTCACGATGGCGGCGACCTCGGCCTCCTTCACGTCCTCCGCCCGGGTGAACTTCAGCGGCTCGACCTGGACCTCGGTGTCCATCCCCGTGCCGAACGTGACGTGGTTCTTGCGCGGCGCGGCGATGAGGACGAACGCATCCTTCCTCTTGTACACGGCGAACCCCCAGCGCACCTGCGGCTCGAGGCCCTTGCCGTGCTTCTGGATGAGGGGATGCAGCCGCTGCATGATGCCGCGCGCTGGCTCGGCGAGGGCGGCGATGCGCGCCTGGACCGCGGCCTCGCCCTCGCCCTTGTCGGCGCGGGAGGCGACGCGCGGGGCCGCGCTCCTGGCAGCGGGCCGCTTGGGCCTGCTCGTCGCGCGTTTCGCCGGGCGCTTCGCCCCGGTCTTCTTCGCGGGCATGGGCCCGGCACCGCGTCGGCCGCGGAAAAAGGTGTCGCGCGCGCCGTCAACGTGCGTGCGCGATGCGCCAGAGCCGGAGCGCGTACAGGCCGAGCGCGCCGAGGGCGATGCCGAAGCTGAGCAGGGCCGCGGCCAGGTCCGCGCTCACGCCGCCACCTCCGCCCGCACGCGCGCCGCCGCGTGCGCCTCGAGCCCGAGCCGGAGCCCGAGCAGGCAGGCGAAGAGCACGAGCCAGCATGCGATGCCGCCGGCGAGGTAGAGCGCGAGGCCGGGCGCGAGGCCGGAGCCGGGCGCGGCGAAGTCGGGGTGCGGGCTGAAGCGCGAGCTGAGGTAGCTCACCGGGACCGCCACGAAGCCGAGCACGGCGTAGGCGCTGCTCAAGCGGGCGCGGGCTTCCGGCGCGTCCACGCTCCGGCGCAGCGCAAGGTAGCCGAGGAACACCAACCAGAGCGCCGCGGTGGTCACGAACTTCGGGTCGCCGAGGAGCGTGAAGGCGAAGCCCTGCTGGCTGCCGGCGCTGAAGAACTCGACGCGGCTCCACACCACGCCCGTGAGCAGGCCGATAGTCGTGAGCACCACGCCGACCTCGGCGCTGCACGCTGCCAGCCGGTCCCAGCGCTCCTCACGGCGCTGCAGGAAGAGCACGCTCGCGCCGAGGGCCACGGCGAACGCGGCATACCCGGCGAGGCTCGCCGGGACGTGCACGTAGAAGATGCGCTGCGTGAGGGGCGCGGCGAAGCCTCGGGCCGGGGGTGCGGCGAACGCGAGCGCGAGGTCCACGGCGACCGCGAGCGCGGCGAGGCCCGCGAGCAGCTTGCGCATCATCCGCCCACCGCCGGCTCGTACTTGCTCGCGCAGCCGCCCTGGATGCCCGTCGCGTGCAGCACCCAGCCCGGGCCGGCAGGTTCGAGCAAGCCGCTGACGACCACGGTCCGCCCTTCGGCGAAGCTGTCGGGCACGCTGCCGTCGTACACCACCGGGAGGGTCGCCGCGTCGTCGGTCACGGCGAAGCGCACGCCCGTGCCGTTGCCCCGCTCCAGGCTGTGCGCGGCGACGATGGCCTTGACGTGCAGCTCGTGACCGGCGTGCGCCCCCGGGTCGTGCACGACCTCGCTGACGCTGGCGAATCCCTCGGGCAGCACGCCGGCGACGGCGATGCCTGCGCCTGCCATCCCGACGGCGAGGAGGAGCAGGAGGCGCGTGCGGCGGCGCATCGGTGCGCAGTCCGCTCCTGGCTATTTGGCGCTTGTGGTGACGGTCAGCCTTCGACGATGGTGTCGAAGAGCAGCCAGCCCGCGACGAGCAGCACGAGGTCGTAGCCCGCGAGGACCATGGCCTCGCCTTGGAACGCGGCGAAGCCGTCGCCGCGCAGCGCGTGGACGGTGCCCGGCACCGCGCTGAGCAGGACGGGGAGGAGCATCGGGAAGAGCAGCACGGGCAGCAACGCCTCGCGGGACCGGGTCTGCGCCGCGATGGCGGCGAGGGTGCTGCCCGCTGCGCTCAGGCCGAGCGTGCCCAGCAGGAGGAGGAGGAGCACGCCGGGAACGTCGAGCGGGGCCAGGCTGCCGAACAGCCCGAGGTATGCGACGAGGAGCACGAGCTCCGCGGCCAGCGCGAGCACGGCGTTGCTCAGGACCTTGCCCAGTAGGATGGCACCGCGGTCCACGGGCAGCGCGAGCAGGACGTCGAGCGTGCCGCGGTCGGCCTCGCCGGTGAAGCTGCGCGCGAGGGGCAGGGAGGTGCTGAGGACCGCGCCGACCCAGAGCGCGACCGCGGCCCCTTCGGCGCGCGGCGCAGCGGCTGCCAGGCCCAGGCCGGCGACGACCGCGACGGCCAGCGCCCCGAGCAGAGCGGCGTCGAGCAGCTCGCGCGCGCGCAGCTCGATGGTGAGGTCCTTGGCGGCGACGCGCAGCGCGCTCACGGCTTCGCCTCCAGCTCGGCGAGGGCGGACGCCAGTTCGGGCCCGCGCACGTCGGCGCGCGCCTGCCCTTCGCGCAGGACGAGCGCGCGCTCCGCCCCGGGCGGCAGGCCGCCCAGGCCCTGCGCGCTCACGAGCATCGCGCAGCCTTCCGCCCGCGCCTGCGCCAGCAGCGCCTGGACGAGCGCCGTGCCTTCGGCGTCCAAGTGCGCGAACGGCTCGTCGAGGAGGAGCACCGCGGGCTGGCCGACGAGCGCCCGGGCCAGCGCGACGCGCTGCTGCATCCCACGGCTCAGCCCGCGGGCCGGTTCGTGCATGCGCGATGCCAGCCCAAGCTGCGCGAGCAAGGGCCCGACGCGCTCCTCCGTGCCGTGGAAGCGCGCCACGAACCGCACGTTCTCCTCCGCGGTGAGCTCTCCATACAGGCGCGGCGTGTCGCCGGCGAAGCCGAGCCGCGCCCGGGCCAGGGCTCCTTCCTCCTGCGCATCCTGCCCCCCGATGCGCACATTGCCCTCGGTCGGCGCGGCCAGGGTGGCGCAGCAGCGCAGCAGCGTGGTCTTGCCCGCGCCGTTCGGGCCGAGCAGGCCGCACGCCTCGCCCGGCCCGAGCTCGAAGGACAGCCCGCGCAGCGCCCAGCGCCCCCCGAGGCGCTTGCCCAGGGCTTCGACCTCCAGCGCGGGCACGCTCCGCCCCACGCGCCGAGGTGGGAAAGGGTTTTCGGCTGGCGGGCCGTGCGCGTCGCGATGCTCCTGCGCGAGGCCCTCATCCCGCTCGGCGGCCGGCTCGGCCCCGTGCCCGGCGGGCAGGGCGTGCTCGACTACGCGCCCCTCGACCGTGAGCTGCCCTTCCTGCAGCGCGTGGCGCTCGTGGACTGGGGCATGCACGCCATGTGGAGCGTGCGCGGCCCGGGCGCGACGAAGCTCCTGCACAACACCCTGACGAGCGACGTGCAGGGCCTCGGCATGGGGCGCTCGCAGCCCTCGCTCCTCCTCAGCGCCAAGGGCAAGGTGCAGGGCGTGCTCCTCGTCGCCCGCCACGCCGACGACCACCTCGACCTACTCTGCGAATCAGCATGCGCCGCGACCGCGCGCCCCGTGCTTGAGCGCTACTGCGCCGTGGGCAAGAGCCCGTTCGAGGACCGCGGCCAGGAGCTCGGCCTGCTCCTGCTGCTCGGCCCGGAAGCGCCCAGCATCGTGCGCCGGGCCTTGGAGTGCGAGGCGCCGGACCTCGGCCAGGTCGTGGAGACGCCGGCGGGCAACGTCCTCCTGCACGCCGGGCTCGCCGGCCCCCCCGGCTTCCTCCTCATGGTGCGCAAGGAGCAGGCTCGCGAGGCGTGGGACCGCCTGCTCGCGGAGTGCAAGGCCTCGGGCGGCGGGCCGGTCGGCTGGGCCGGCGTCGAAGGGGCACGCGTGCGCGCCGGCATCCCGCGCTTCGGCAGCGAGTGCACCGAGGACAGCCTGCCCGGCGAGGCGGGCCTCGACGCCCCCATCACGTACACGAAAGGCTGCTTCGTCGGCCAGGAGGTGGTCGCGCGCATCAAGAACCTCGGCCACGTGAACAAGCTCTGCGTGCAGCTCGCGTCCCAGGCGCCGCTCCAGGCGGGCGATGCGCTGCACGCGGACGGGACCGAGGTGGGCAAGGTCACGAGCGTCGCCCTCGGCCCGGGCGTGCCCGCCGCGCTCGCCGTCGTGCGCCGCGAGCACGCGCAGCCCGGCACGGCCTTGGAAGCGCCGGGGGGCAAGGCCGAGGTGCGCCGCCTCGCTCAGCTGACCTGAGCCTCGGCCATCGTCCACACCAGCGCGTCGCCGCAGCCCTTGCACCGGACGCGCCCGCGGAAGTTGAACGCGGCGCAGCGCGGGCACCTCTGCACGACCGGGCACGCGCCGCCCCGACTCGTGAACGCCGCCTCGCCGTAGATGCGGTACAGCAGCGGCACGAGCAGCGGGACGCAGAGCACGAGCGCGCCGAGGAGCGCGAGGAGCACGCCGGCCGCGAGCTGCGTCAGGGCCGCGGCGTCGGTGCTCGACGCCTCGAAGGCGGCCCAGCCCAGGTTCGCCAGCCACGCCCCGCCGAGGAACGCGGCGAGGCCGAGCAGGGTCGTGCTCCAGGGGATGCGCATCGTGCGGCGAAGCGCGGCCGAGGCTTCAAGGTTTGCCGCGGCCGGCGAACCGACTGATGATCTTGTTCTCGGCCGCCTTGAGGCGCTTGTGCGCCGCCGCCTTGCTCACGCCGAACGCCTCCGCCAGGTCCTCGAG
>JAIVGT010000276.1 GCA_020201485.1 Halobacteriales archaeon | reverse complement strand
CTCCGGTGCCCTACACGTTCACGCTCGCCCTGCGCGCGACGAAGCTGCCGCACCTCGGCCCGCCCCTCCCCGTCGGTGCCGAGGCCCCGCTCCAGTTCGCCGGGCCGGTCGCTGTGGACGACAAGGTCTGGGCCACGGAACCGAGCATCGCCGTCACGCCGGACGGGGACGAGTACGTCGCCGCGCTCGTCGGCACGCCCGGCGGGCTGTACCGCAGCCACGCCGGCGGCGCGTTCGAGGCCGTGGACCTGCCGCTCGCGCATTGCACGGGCAACCTCGGCGTGCTCCCGCCCGTCCCGCCCTACCCGCGCGCGACGCACGTGGGGTGCGGCGACGTGGACGTGGCCACGGCGGGCGACAAGGACGTGTACTTCACCTACCACTGGGGCGACGAGGGCATCGCGGCCACGCACGACGGCGGCGCGACCTGGCTCACCCAACCGCTCGGCACCGGACCCGAGATCCACACCGACCGGCAATGGCTCGCGACGAACGGCGCGATGGAGGCGTGGATGGCCTACGACGGCATGGCGACCTACCTCGGCGGCGGGAGCTACGTCAGCCACACGCTCGACGGCGGCCTGACCTGGCTCAACGCGGGCAAAGTGCTGGGCAACACGCAGTGCGTGACCGGCCTGGCGCGCGCCGCCGCGCCGAAGACGACGCTGTACGTCGCCGGCTGCGACGACAAGGGCCCAGGGCTCGCGGTGAGCAAGGACAACGGCCTGACCTTCGACTGGCACACCATCGTGGCCAAACCCACGCCCGACTTCTTCGTCAAGGTCGCGACGGATGCGAGCGGCACCGTGACCGCGGCTTGGACCGAGCCCGACCCCGCGGGTGGCTCGCGCATCGTGCTCGCGCGCAGCGCCGACGACGGCGCGACGTGGAGCGCACCCGAGGCGCTGCCATTGCCCGCAGGCACGTACGTGTACCCGTGGCTCACCGGTGGCGCGGCCGGGCACCTCGCGGTCGCGTTCTATGGCACCCTCGACCGCGGGCTGGGCGAGGCGACGCCGGCGAGCAAGTTCGACGCGGCCAGCTTCAACGGCCCGGAGCACGTGCTCGGCGAATGGTACGCGCTCGTCGCCCTCACCGAGGACGGCGGCAGCACGTGGAAGCTCGCGAGCGTCAGTGACCAGCCCATGCAGCAAGGCCCCATCTGCCTCGGCGGCAACGGCTGCGCGCACGGCAGGAACCTGGGCGACTTCTTCCAGGTGCAAGCGGATGCGAAAGGCCTGCTGCACGTCGCCTACGTGGACAGCCACCTCGAGCCGGACCGGGAGTTCGGGCGCATGGTCGTGGCGCGGCAGGTGGGCGGCGCGACCCTGGGCGGGCCGAGCGTGGAGAAGAACGGGGGCGCGGCGCGCAGCCTGCTACGGTAGGACGTTGAACCCGAGCTGCGCGAAGCCGCGGTCCGTGGTCAGGATGTGCTGGATGCCGTGGTCGCGCATGAGGAGCGCGCTCGTCCAGTCGACGAGACTGAGCTCGCGCTGGAACGAATGCTCGCGCGCCTCGGCCATGGCGCGGTCGAGGAGGTCCGCGTCGCTCGGGTGCAGGATGAACTTGCCGCTCTCAACGGCCTCCAGGAAACGAAGGGCGGCTTCGCGGCGGTGGTTCCGCTGGATGAAGCTGAACGCCTCCGCGACAACGTAATCGGAGGTATGGGCGCGGCCGAGGCCCGCCGTGGGGAGCTTGCCAAGCCACGCTACCGCATCTCCGCGACGGACGACCGCAATCCATCCAGCGGCGTCGACGAAGACGGGGGGGAGCCGGTGGACCGTCATCGCGTGGTGTCGATGGCCCACGTGAGTTCGTCGACGTCTGCCGGACGCTTGCGCCGCCGCGAGCCTCGCGTGGCGCGCGAAAGTGCGAGGAGTTCCTTCACCCATTCCTCGCTCGGCGGGGCGACATACTCCTCTACGAGAAGCCGGACGACCTCGCTGGGTGTCTTCCCCGTCGCCTTCGCCTTGCGGCGTAGCTCCCGGGCAACGGCATCGGGAACCTTCGCGGACACGGTCGCCATGGTATACCATGGGTATACCTGCGCCGCCATAAGCCTTCTCCAGCGGTCGCGAAGGGTCCTCCGCCCAAACCCTTAAGCTGGCGCTACCCTAAGGCCCGGCGTGCGCGTCAGCCCGTGCTTCCGGGAGCGTGCCATCCTCCTGGAGGGCGAGGAGGGGCACGTCATCGTCATCGGCGACGTGCACGTCGGCCTGGAGCAGGAGCTGGCGCGGAACGGCGTGCGCGTTCCCGACCAGACACCCAGGCTGCGCGAGCGCATCGACGCGCTGCTCGCCGAGACCGGCGCGGACCGGCTCGTCGTCCTCGGCGACCTGAAGGAGACCATCGGCAGCCCGACCGACAGCGACCGGCGCAAGCTGCGCGACCTGTTCCGCGGCCTGCAGGCGAAGCTCGACCTCGTGCCGGGCAACCACGACTTCGACCTCGGCTGGCTCGGCATCGAGAAGGTGGAGCTGCACGAGGCGCGCGGCCTGCGCATCGGCGACGTGGGCCTGGCGCACGGGCACGTCTGGCCCACGGACGAGGTCATGCAGGCGCGCACGCTCGTCACGAGCCACAACCACCCCATGGTCGGCCTGCGCGACGAACTGGGCAAGCTGCACAAGGAGCCGTGCTGGGTGCGCGGCACGTATGCCAAGAAGGCGCGTGAGAAGTATCCCGGCATCCCGCCCGACGCGCAGTTCGTCATCATGCCCGCGTTCAACGAGCTGCTCGGCGGCACCGCCATCAACGTTGCGCGCGCCGACGGTCGCGAGGAAGGATTGGGCCCGCTCATGAAGAACGGCCTGTTCGACGTGGAGCACGCCAGCGTGTACACGCTCGACGGCATCGAGGTCGGAACCATCCGCGACCTGCGCGCGCAGGCGAAGAAGGGGGTCGCATGAGCCCGGGCGCGTTCGCGCAGCTCAGCGCGCGCGTGCAGGCGCTGCTCCACGACGCGGGGCTGGACGAGCCCACGGCTGCGCAGGAGCACGGCATCCCGCCCATCCTCGCGGGCGAGGACGTGCTCGTCATCGCGCCCACCGGCTCGGGCAAGACGGAGGCAGCCTTGCTCCCCGTGCTCAGCGCGCTCGCCGAGCGCAAGAAGGTCGGCATCGGCGCACTGTACATCACGCCCCTGCGCGCGCTGAACCGCGACATGGAGCGGCGCATCCAGGCCTGGGCGGCGAAGCTCGACCTGCGCGTCGAGGTGCGGCACGGCGACACGCCGACGAACACGCGGCGCAAGCAGGCCCTCAAGCCCCCGGACCTGCTCATCACGACACCGGAGACCCTGCAGGCCATCCTGCCGGCGAGCCGGATGCGCGAGCACCTGGCCTCGGTCAAGTGGGTCGTCATCGACGAGGTCCACCAGCTGGCGAAGGACCGGCGCGGCGTGCAGCTGTGCGCGGGGATGGAGCGCCTGGCCGAGGTGGCCACGTTCCAGCGCATCGCCCTGAGCGCCACGGTGGGCGAGCCGGAGCAGGTCGCGGCCATGTTCGGCGGGAAGAAGCCGCTGCGCGTGGTCAAGGCCGCGCCGCCCAAGCTCATGGAGTTCCAGGTCGAGTGGCCGAAGCCGAACGACGGCGACTTCGACATCGCGCGCGAGCTGTTCATCAGCCCGGAGATCGCCAGCTACATGACGCTCATGCGCGACCTCATCGACTCCCATGAGGCCACCCTCGTGTTCGTCAACTCGCGCCTCAACGCCGAGCTGCTCGGCTCGCGCTTCCCCACGTTCACCGAAGGCGTGGGGGTGCACCACGGCTCCCTGCCCCGCGAGGCGCGCGAGAAGGCGGAGGGCGACTACAAGGCGGGCAAGCTGCGCGCCCTGGTCGCGACGAGCACGCTGGAGCTGGGCATCGACGTGGGCCGCGTGGACCTGGCCATCCAGTACCAGAGCCCGCGGCAGGCGACGAGCCTGGTGCAGCGCGTCGGCCGCGCCGGCCACGACCTGAAGCGCGTGAGCAAGGGCAGCATCGTCGCGGTGAGCGCGGACGACGTTCTGGAGAGCGTCGCCGTCATCCAGCGCGCCAAGCAAGGGCTGCTCGAGCCGCCGAAGCTGCACAAGGGCGCGCTCGATGTGCTCGCGCACCAGATCGTCGGCTTGGCCATGGACCACGAAGGCCGCATCGCGCGCCAGGATGCGCTGAACATCCTGCAGCGCGCCGAGCCGTTCCGCGATGTCACGCGCGAGCAGCTCGACAAGGTCGCGGATTTCCTCGTGCAATTGCGGCACGTGCGCGCGGACGGCGAGGACATCGTGACCGGGCGCAACACGCGCGACTACTACTTCAGGAACCTGAGCACGATCGAGGACGAGCGCACCTATCCGGTCATCGACCTGAGCACGATGAGGCCCGTGGGCATCCTGGGGGAGGAGGAGGTCGTGCTCCGCGCCCGCGCCGGCTACCGCTTCGTCGTGCGGGGGAGGACGTGGCGCATCGTGCAGGTCGGGCATGATGGGCTCATCTACGTCGAACCGTACGAGGACCCGACGGCGCGGATCCCCGGTTGGCAGGGCGAGGTCCTGCCCGTGCCCTGGGAAGTGGCGCGCACCACGGTGCAGGTGCGCAGCCTGGTGGGCGAGTGCGTGCGCGCGAAAGGCGCGGACCCGGCGGTCGAGGAATTCGCCAAGGAATGGCCGGTCGCGAAGGGCACGGTGCGGCGCGTCGTGAACCTCATGGAGGAGCAGTTCGCGAGCGGCGCGCCCTTCCCGGGGGCGAACGACGTGGTCATCGAGGGGTTCGACCACTTCCTCGTGGTCCACAGCCCGTTCGGCGAGATCGTCAACGAGACGTTCGGCGACCTGCTGGAGGAATTGCTGGCGCGCAAGGGCATGGTCCGCTTCTACTGGACCGATGCCTACCGCATCCTCATCGAGCTCACCGTGCCGGTCGCCGAGCTCGATCTCCCGAGCCTCGCGCGCGAGCTGCTCGTCCAGAGCGAGGCCCAGGTCGAGGAGCTGCTCAAGGTCTTCCTGGACGACCATTACCCGCTGGGCTACAAGATGAAGGGTGTGGCGGAGCGCTTCGGCGCGATCCCGCGCGGCCTGTTCATCCCGGCAGACGACCTCAACAGCTTCGAGGTGCGCTTCGCCAACACGCCGGTCGAGACGGAGGCCATGCGCGAGGTCCTGCTGTGCCACGTGGACTTCGAGCACGTGCGCGAGGTCTTCACCGGCCTGCGCGACGGCTCGCTCCGCATCCAGACGTGGCAGGGCGAGCAGGCCAGCCCGATGGCGTACCCCGTCGTGCGC
>JAIVGT010000194.1 GCA_020201485.1 Halobacteriales archaeon | reverse complement strand
TGCGTCGCGCCCTTCGTGCCCACGAGCAGGTAGCTGCCCGTCTCCATGCTGCCGCCGATGATGACCGGGCTGCCCTGGCTGCGGAAGCGCTCGGGGATCTCCGGCCTCCCCGCGGGGTAGCTGCCGGTCGCGCCCTTGCGGTGGACCACGACCTTCGTGCGCTTGCCCATCCACGCGTGCTCCTCGACGCTGGCCCGGTTGTGCGCCACATCAAAGACCTGGTGCATGCCCAGCGCCTCGGGCTCGCGGCGGAACACCTGCTGGAAGCACTCGCGGATGCGGTGCAGGATGACCTGGCGGTTGGCGAAGCTCATGTTCACGCCGCACTTCATCGCCGTGAAGTACGCTTGGCCTTCCGGGCTGTTGAAGGGCGCGCTCGCCAGCTCGCGGTCGGGCACGTCGATGCCGTACTTGCTCTTGCCCACGCGCAGGAAGGTCTCCAGGGAGTCGCTGGCGATCTGGTGCCCGAAGCCGCGCGAGCCGCAGTGGAACATGACCACGACCTGGCCGGGGAACAGGCCCCAGTCCTTCGCCAGCTTCGCGTCGTGGATGTCCTCGGCGCGGACGTGCTGCACCTCGAGGTAATGGTTGCCTGAGCCGAGGGTGCCGATCTGGTTGTGGCCGCGCTGCACGGCGCGCTCCGAGATGCTGCCGCTGTCCGCGCTCATCGCCGTGCCGTGCAGCTCGGTCGCGTCCAGGTCCTCCGGCCAGGCCATGTCGCGGTCCAGGCACCACTCCGCGCCCAGCTCGCTCACCTTGCGGAACTCGTCCTTGCTCAGCTTCACGAAGCCCGTGCTGCCCACGCCGGAGGGCACGCGCTCGTAGAGCAGGTCCACGAGCTCCTTGAGCTTGGGCCGGACCTCGGGCAGGGTGAGGTTCGTCGTCACGAGGCGCATGCCGCAGTTGATGTCGAAGCCGATGCCGCCGGGGGAGATGACGCCGCTCTCGGCGCTCGTCGCGGCCACGCCGCCGATGGGGAAGCCATAGCCGCTGTGCCCGTCGGGCATGCACCACGCCGGGCCGAGCAGGCCGGGCAAGGTGGCGACGTTCGCGAGCTGCTCGAAGACCTGCGCGTCCATGTCGCGCAGCAGCTGCTCGCTGGCCACGATGCGGCCCGGGGCGCGCATGCCCGCCTTGGCCGTGACCGGCATCTCCCACACGGCCGGTCCGACGCGCTGGAGCGGCTTGCCGTGGAGGACGAGTTGCTCGGCCATGGGCGGGCGTAGGCGCGCAAGCGCGAAAAGCTTGCCTGCGCCTCGCTCAGGGCATGGGCGGGCCGCCGTACGGGGGCGCGGCGGGCGGCGGAGGCGCGGTGTGCGCCCGGCCGGCGTCGAGGTGGCCCATGAGCTGGAGGAGCCCGACCACGATGAGGTACAGCCCGACGAGGACGCCCACGAGGTAGGGGAAGACGAGGATGAGGATGCCGAAGACGACCATGAGCACGGCCGCGGCCGCCCCGGTCACCCCGAAGCGGCGGAAGGTCGCGTCCATGTCGCGTTGGAAGGTGTCGTACGCCATGCAAGTCCCTGTGCAGGAGCCGGTGGTCCCCATCATCAAGGCTTTCGCACCATCCTCGAAGCTTGCACGGGCTGCCTGCCCAGCCCCCGGGCGTGCGGTCGCTTCGTCAACGTTCTTGGCCTGGCCGGCCATGCCGCGCCGTGCTGGAGCCCCTGGACCTGCTGCGCCTCGGCCTCGGCGGGAGCGTGCTCGCCTTCGCCAGCTACACGGATTGGAGGTGGCGGCGGGCGCCGAACGTGCTCTGGCTCCTGCTCGGCGGGGCCGGGCTCCTCCTCCTCGCCCTGCAGGTCGCGCTCGACCCGTCGCTCCTCGCCGCGCGCGCGCCGCTCCTCGTCGTGGACGTGCTGTTCGCCGGGCTCATCTTCGTCTTCTACTGGTTCGGCCTGCTCGCGGGCGGCGCGGACGCGAAGGCGCTCATGACCCTCGCCCTGCTCGTCCCCTGGCCCCTCGCGCTCGGCCCGTTCCCGCTCCGCCAGGACCTGCTCCCGCCCACCTTCGGCATCCTGGGCGATGCCCTGCTCTGCTTCCTCCTCGTGCCCCTCGGCCTGCTCGCGGCGAACGCGCGGCGCGGCGTGCTGCGCCTGCCGCATGCGCTGCTCGGCCTGCGCATGCCCGTGGCCGAGGCGCGGGCGAAGCACGTCTGGCCCATGGAGCGCGTCGAGGACGGCCAGGTGCGCACCGCGCTCCTGCCGAGCCGGCGGCGCTGGACGGACGAGGACTGGGACGCGCTCGCGGCCGCGGGCAGGACCGAGGCCTGGGTCACGCCGAAGGTGCCGTTCATGCTGCCCCTGCTCGCGGGCTTCGTGCTGTACGCCTTCGTCGGCGACCTGTTCGGGGCGTGGCTGTTCGGCCTGCCCGCCTAGCGGCGCGACTCGTCCCGCACGACGACGTCGGGGCGCTCCTGGGCCGCTGCGGCCGCCGGGTCCACGACGAACGCGCGCAGCGTGACCCGCGCCACGCGGGCCGGCTCGCCCTGCGTCCGCGCCTCGACGTCAACCTGGGCCCCGGTCGGGGGCTGCGCGTTCGCCGGGCTCCGGACGACGACCTGCACCGTGCGCTCCTCGCCCGGGCCGAGCTCGAGGGCGCTCGGCGGGAGCAGGACGCGCCAGCCCTCGGGCGGGTCGCTCGCGTGCAGCTCCACGCGCGCCGCGCGGTCCGTGCGGTTGTGCACGAGGACGGGGAAGCTCGCGCCGCCCCCCGGGGGCATGTCGCGGTGCGGCTCGGTCGCGGTGAGGCGCACCCCGCCGCGCTTCTGCAGGAGCAGGGCGATGGCGACGATGACCGCCGCCGCGAGGAGGATGATGAGCAGGCCGAGGCTCTCCGCGGACGCGGCCAGGCTGGCGGGGTTGCCGCCACCGGGCTGGCCGGTGCCGCTGGTGGCGAGGGAGAGGCCGAGCGTGTTCGAGGCCGTGGCCGGCCCGCCGATGGCGTTGCCGAGGACGGGGTCCTGGCAAGTGAGCCGGGTGGCGATGGCCAGGTTGAGGACGGGCAGCGTCGTGGTGCGCGGCGCGACGACGGCGATGGCGAAGACGGCGTTCCCGCTCGCCTGCACCTGGCTCGTGGCCGGGGTGATCTGCGCCTGCCACCCCCCGCTCGGCGCGCTCAGGTTCACGTCGGCGCGGGCGGGGAAGGCCGACGTGTCCGTGACCGTGAGGTTGAACTGCGCCGCTTGCCCCGGCTGCAGCTGCGCCGTGCTCCGGTCGAGCGCGGCGGTGACGGTGCACGCGGCCTGGCCGTGGGCGACCGGCGCGGCGAGGACGAGGAGGAGGAGGGCGAGCGGGAGCCCGGACCGGCGCATGGCGGGGCCAGGGCTGAGGCATGGAAAAGCGTTGCGCAACGGACCCGGAGCGGAAGGGCCCCCGCAACCATGAGGAGGCAGGGCCGCGTTGCAGGCGCGTGCTCCCCGCCCGCCTCGCCCCCGACGCCGTGACGCGGCGCGGCTACCAGGAGGCCATCGCGGCGGAGTGCCTGGAGCGCAGCACCCTCGTCATCCTGCCCACGGGCATGGGCAAGACGGTCATCGCGCTCCTCGTCCTCGCGGCGCGGCTGGAGCAGGGCGGCCGGGCCATCTTCCTCGCGCCCACCAAGCCGCTCGTCGAGCAGCACGCGCGCTTCCTCGCGGGCAAGCTCCTCGGGGTCGAGGTGCGCGCCCTGACCGGCGAGAACCCCCCCGAGGAGCGCGAGCTGGCCTGGCGGGCCGAGGGCGTGGTCTGCAGCACCCCGCAGGTCCTCGCGAACGACCTGCGCCACGAGCGCGCCGACCTGGCCGGGGTGCGCTGCCTGGTGTTCGACGAGGCGCACCGCGCCGTCGGGGAGTATGCCTACGTCGCCATCGCGCGTGCCGCGCGCGACGCCGGGGCCGGGATGCGCGTCCTGGGCATGACGGCGAGCCCGGGCAGCGACGCCGACAAGATCGCCGAGGTCATGGACAACCTCGGCATCGAGGGCATCGAGATCCGCAACGAGCGCGACCCGGACGTGGCCGCGTTCGTGCAGCCCATCGCCATGGAATGGCTGGAGGTGGCCATGCCGCCGACCGTGGAGCGCATCGGCGGCCTGCTGCGCCAGGCGTTGCGGGAGAGCGTGGGCGAGCTGCAGCGCGCCGGGCTGGTGCGGCCGGGCGAGCCAGGTGCGCGCGACCTGCTCGACGCCCAGCGCCGGCTCGCCGCGCAGGTGGACAGCATGCCGCGCGAGCACGCCGGCGAGGCGTTCCAGCTCCTGAGCGCGCTGGCGCGCGCGTTGAAGCTGAACCACGCCCTGGAGCTGGCCGAGACGCAAGGCCTCGGACCGCTCCGCGCCTACATCGAGCGCCTGCGGCACGACCCGACGCGCGCCGCGCGCTCCCTCCTGCGCGATGCGCGCGTGGAGGAGGCCCTGCGCCTGCTCGACGGCGCGAAGGTCGAGCATCCGAAGATGCGCCGCGTGGCGCTGCTGCTCCAGGAGCTCCTCCGCGCGGACCCGGAGGCCAAGGCCATCGTCTTCGCGCACTTCCGCGACACGGCCGAGGTGCTGCTCGAGGAGCTGGCGCGGGTGGAGGGCCTGAAGCCGGTGCGCTTCGTCGGCCAGGCGTCGAAGGGCGAGGACAAGGGCATGAGCCAGAGGGAGCAGCAGCGCATCCTCGACGGCTTCCGCGCAGGGGAGCACAACGTGCTCATCGCCACGAGCGTCGCCGAGGAGGGGCTGGACGTGCCGAGCACGGACCTCGTGGTGTTCTACGAGCCGGTGCCGAGCGAGATCCGCAGCATCCAGCGCCGGGGCCGGACGGGCCGGCACCGGCCGGGGCGCGTCGTGGTCCTGCTCACGAAGGGCACGCGCGACGTGGGCACGTATTGGAGCTCGAAGCGCAAGGAGCGGGCGATGCGCGACGAGGTGGCGCAGCTGCGGGCGCGGTTCGCCCGCGTGAACGCCAGCTGGGAGCGTCCCGCGGGGCAGCGCACCCTCGGCGAGTTCCAGGGCGGGTTGGAGGTGGATCACCGCGTCGCGAACAGCCCGGTCGCCATGGCGCTCCGCGCCCTGGGCGTCACGCTCCGCCCGGCGAACCTGCCGGGGGCCACGGTGAGCGCGGGGGAGAGCGTGGGCGTGCGCGTGGTGGATGCGCAGGAGCTGCGCACCCCGGCGGCGCGCTCGCGCCTCGATGCCGAGCTCAAGTCCCTGGCCCGCTTTCCCCGGCGCGCCGTCGTGCTCGTCGGCGACCAGGGCTCGGAGGCGGAGCCGGCCATCCGCGCCTGGGCCGGGCTGGGCGTGCAGGTCCGGCGGGCGCGCGACGCGAGCGAGGCGGCCCGCATGCTGAAGGAGCTGGTGGAGGCTGCCGCATGAGGCGCGTCACGGAGCACCGGAGCGCCGGCCCGCACAACAGCCTGTGGTACTGGACGAAGGCCGTGCCGGTGTGGCGCGTGGCGCGGAACTACGTGCTCATGCGGCTTGCGCGCGGCAGCCCGAGCCTGCGTGCGAAGAACTGGATGTACCGGCGCATGGGCGTGGCGGTCGGCCGCAGCGCCAGCGTCGGCCTCGAGGTGACGCTCGACATCTTCTTCCCGGAGCTCATCGAGCTCGGCGACGATTGCATCGTCGGCTACGGCACCACCATCCTCTGCCACGAGTTCCTCCACGGCGTGTGGCGGACGGGTCCGGTCCGCGTCGGGCATCGGGCGACCATCGGGGCGAACTGCACCCTGCTCGCGGGCATCGAGGTCGCCGATGACGCCGTCGTGAGCGCGCATTCGCTCGTGAATCGTGACGTCGACGGTTTCGTCGGAGGCGTCCCGGCGCGGCCGCTGGAGGGGAGCGGTGCAGGGCTCGCGGAACCACCGGAACGTATCAATACGGAAGGCCGCTGAGATGGAGCGGCGGACGTGCTGGGCGACGCTGGTAGGCCGGGGCTAACCTATATCAATGAGGAGCCCATTCGCGGCCCGCCGCCCCGGAGGGACGCATGATGGCAGGTCATGACGACAAGTTGAAGCAGGTCACCGAGGTCATGGACCAGCTCATCGACGACCCGTCCGTCCCGAGGAACATCCGACGTGGCGCAGACAACGCCAAGAAGATGCTCCTCAACAACAAGGAGGCGCTCGACGTGCGCGTCGCCTCGGCCGTCAACATCCTGGACGACCTGGCGAACGACCCGAATATCCCGCTGCACGGCCGGACGCTCATCTGGAACATCATCAGCGGGCTCGAGACCATCACGGCGAAGTAGGGCGCTACACGTCGTGGGGCATCAGCGTCGTCCGCCCGTTCGCTTCTGCCCGGCGTTTCGCCTCGATCATGATGCCGAGCACGCGCTGCTCGACCGCTTCGTAGAAGTGCGCGCTCACCCGGAACGGCTCGGCGGCCTCTTTGATGCCGCTGTGGTTCACGAGGGTCATGGCGAGGCACTCCCGCGCGGGCGCTTGGCGATTCCGCTTCAGTCGCGCACGCCTTCCTCGGTCACGCCGAAGACGGCCTCGCCCTCGGGGAGGTTCGGGCTGTCGATGAGGCGCGCGATGCGCTTGCCGCCCTTGCTCTTGCGCAGGTAGAGGCGCATGTTCGACGCGTGCGCCACGACGTGCCCGCCGACCGGCTTCGTCGGGTCGCCGAAGAAGGTGTCGGGCTTCGAGTGCACCTGGTTCGTGACCGCGACCGCGGCGTCGTGCACGTCGGCGAAGCGCTGCAGCTGGTGGATGAACTTGTTCAGCTTCTGCTGGCGGTCGGCGAGCGTGCCGCGGCCGAGGTACTCGGCGCGGAAGTGCGCGGTGAGCGAGTCCACGACGAGGAGCCGCACCGGGTGCTCCTGGGCCAGCTCGTTCGCCTTGTCCATGAGCAGGATCTGGTGGTGGCTGTTGTACGCGCGCGCCACGTGGCAGCGCGACAGCGCCTCCTTGCCATCCATGTCCATGGCCTCGGCGATCTGCACGATGCGCTCCGGCCGGAAGGTGCTCTCCGTGTCGATGAACAGGGCGTCGCCGTCCAGCCCGCCCTTTTCCGCCGGGATCTGGACGTTGACCCCGAGCTGGAAGCAGATCTGGCTCTTGCCGCTGCCGAACTCGCCGAAGAACTCGGTGATGGCCTGCGTCTCGACGCCGCCGCCGATGAGCTCGTCCAGGGCCTTGCTTCCCGTGCTCACGCGGCCGATGTTCTGGCGCTTCTCGAACACCTCGGTCCCGCTCAGGAAGCCGCCGACGTCGGCCTTCTGCCGCGCGGCTTGGATGATCTTGATCGCGCTCTGCTCGCCGATCTCGCAGATGTCGCCGAGCTCCGCCGGGCTCGCGACGGCGAGCGCCATGAAATCGGTGTAGCCGGCGTCCTTCAGCTTCTCGGCGGTAGCCTTGCCGACGCCAGGAAGGGACTCGATCTGGTCGGCCATGTGGGCTGCGGCCATGGGATACCTCGGCCCTGGAAAAGCGTTGTGCCTTATGCGGGTTGAGGGGGGAGGGGAGCGAAAACCCGAAAGTGCTCCGGGCGTCGTCCCGGCCTCCGGTTGGGACCCGTGCGCTGAGCCCGCCTAGGTCTAGAGCGCGCGCGTGCGCGACGAATCGTACCGCAGCGCAGCGCCGGAGAAGCGACCGCTCGTTGCCGGCGAGGGGTCGGGAGCGCATGGGCCACATCGCCGCGCGCCACCCCCGCGGGGGGCAGACGCAGCGCACCCCGGCATCGGCCCCATCGGAACCCGCCCCGGAGGGCGCTGGGCCGGGGGACGTCGTCGTCCGGGACCTGCACCAGCGCTACGGCGCTGTCGAAGCCCTCCGAGCGTCCGCTTCGCCGCGCGGAAGGGCGAGGTCGTCGGCCTGCTCGGCCTGAACGGCGCCGGCTCCCTCCACCATCTGGTCGATGGCGCGCCGAAGGCCCGCCGATGGCGTGGCGCACGGCAAGAACCCCGAGATGCAGGAGCCAGGCGTGGCGCTGATCCTCGGCGGCCCCGCGCCCGCATCCGTCCGCGCCGCGGACCTATCCTCGCGGTCCGCCCGCGTCCGGCGACCCGAGCCGGTACGTCCGGCCCCGCCACGCGATGTCGCGCATGCGCTGCGCGCGAGCCAGGGCCGCGAGCATCGCCGGCGTGACCGCGACGCTCATGCCGAGCTGCAGCAGCCGCTCGCGCCACGGTTGCATGCGCGCGGCCGGCAGGGCGCGGCGGACGAGGCGCTCCCGGAGCCAGGCCCGCGGCACCGCGCTCAGCAGCGGCAGGAGGAACGCGAGCCCGATGCCCCGCGACACGCCGTCCGCGTCGAGCAGGAGGGGCACGGCGAGGAGGGCGAGCGCGGCCGACAGGCCGTACACGGCCCAGGCGAAGCGGTACAGGTGCGGCATCGAATCCCGCGTCAAGGCGGTCTGGCGCGCCATCCACCCCCGCACCTCCCGGGCGTCCCAGGTCTCGCGGCTCGCCACCATCGCGCCGGGCGCGAAGGCGATGCCCAGGCCCAAGCCCTCGATGGCGCGCGTCAGGCCCACGTCCTCGCTCACGTGGCGCTTCCAATGGCGCGCCAGGTCGCAGCGCGCGAGGTCCCGCCGGCGCGCCGCCATGCTCCCGCCCCAGAGGAAGCGGAAGCGCGCCATGGTCAGCGCGTCCACCCCGACGGCGTTCCACGCGTCCCGCAGCGCGGTCCAGGCCGTGGCCCGCCCGTCCGCCATGTACCAGCGGTAGCCCGTGACCGCGCCCACGCGCGGGTCGGCGAGGGGGGCGACGAGGCTGGCCAGCCAGCGGGGGGGAGGCCGGATGTCCGCGTCGGCGAAGACGACGACCTCGCTCTCCGGGTCCGCGTGCGCCAGCCCGGTGAGCTGCGCGACGATCTTGCCGCTCGCCCAGCCCTCGGCGAGGCGCTCCGGCGCGCTGAGCACGATGCGCGCGGCGGGGAAGCGCGCGGCGAACGCCGCCAGCTCGGCGGCGCAGGGATCGTCCTTCGCGTCCACGACGAGCAGCACCTCGTAGCGCGGATAGTCCTGCGCGCCGAGCGCGTCCAGGTTCGCCGCCAGCCCCGGATGCTCGCCCCGGCACGGGAGGATGACCGTGGCCGGCGGCCGCCACGCGCTCGCCGGCTCGACCGGGGCGCGGGCCCAGCGTGCCGTGCGCAGCGTGCCGAGCACAGGCAAGGCGACCGCCCCGAGCGCGGCCAGCCCGAGCAGGGGGAATAGGGCGGACGGGAGCACGCAGGGGCGACGGCCCTCCGGCCCATGAACGTGCCGCACGCCCGCGAACCTTTTTCCGCCGCCGGCCGGTTGCGGGGTCCGAGGCCCGACCTTGCGCGCCATCCTCGCCCTCCTGCTCGTGCTCGCCGTTGCCGCGCCCGCGCGCGCCCCCACGTACGAGGACCTTCGACCCGGCGGCACCTCGGACACCGCCATGCCGGGCAACCACACCGGCATGGACGACGGCGGCAACACGGGGGGCGGCATGCACGGCGAGGGGCGCGCGACGCGCAGCGAGGACGAGCAGGCGGAGCACGGCCGCATGGCGTGGGTGGGCCTGGCCGCGATGGCGCGCATGCACGGCATGGAGCGCGCGGAAGGCGCCCACCTCTTCGCCCCGCTCACGGCCGCCGACGGCCAGGCGACCGGGCGCTTCGTGGGCTTCGGCTACAACGCCACGGGCGGGGAGCTCACCGGCTACGCGGCGCGCGAGCTGAACGCCACGTTCTTCGACCTCGTGCACGCCGAGGGCTTCGTCGCGAACGGCACGCCCGCCGCGCAGGGGGCGCTCTTCCGCATGCCCGGCGACGGGGCGTCCTTCGCCGCGCACAACAACCCCACGGCGCAGCTCGACGTGCGGGGCGCGAACCTCACCGTGCACCTCGACCTCGGCCCGGGCGTGAACGGCACGAACGTCACGGGCAACCGCTCCGTGCGCCTGAACGCCGCGAACGGCCAGCACGGGCACCTCCTCGTCGTCGGCGACGGCACCCTGGCGACCACGGCCTCGGGGTTCGAGGCGCGCCTCGTGGACGGCGGCGTGCTCTTCCTCGCGCACCCGACGGGCAGCGCCGTCGCCGGCAGCCTGCACGACGTGATCGCCGGGGCCGCCGGGGGGCGCATCGGGGCCGTGGGCGCGTTCGTGGACGCCGACGGTTCCCCCCTCGACGACAGCGCGAGCTGGGGCGTGCTCCTGCGCGCCGTGCGCAGCGGCGACCGCAGCCTCGTGGTGAACATCAGCAGCGACGACCCGGCGGGCAAGGCCGTGGTCGTCCGCACCGACAACGCCACCGTGCCCGCGGGCCGGGCGGAGGACGTCCTCGTGACCCTGGACGGAGCCGCGGTCGACCGCACGCGCGACGCCATCGACGCCATCGAGAACGGCACGCGCGGCGCGCACGCCCGGTCCTTCGTGACCTTGGACAGCGGCGGCATCCAGGTCGTGGTCGGCGTGCCCCACTACAGCGCGCACCTGCTCGCCATCAGCAGCGCGCTCCCCGCGCCGCAGGGCAGCGCCGGCGGCAACGGCACGACGGGCAACGGCACGGGCGGAGCCGCGCCACCGAAGGCCACGCCGGACGCGGCCCTGCCCGTCGCGCTCGTCACCGTCGCCGGCCTCGCGCTCCTGCGCCGCCGGCGCGCGTGAGTCTCAGCGCGTCGCCAGGTAGAGGAGCACGGCCAGCGCCAGGAGCTCGAGCAGCTCGGGCACGACGACGATGCGCGGGCCGAACGCCGGGACGAGGAAGCCGGCGACGCGCGCCAGGTCCTCCAGGAGCAGCGCGGCGGCGAACACGAGCAGGCCGAGCATGAACGGGGACCTCGTCTTGCGCCACGTGGACAGGAACACGGCGACGAGGGCGATGAGGAGCCCGATGGAGACGAAGCTGATGGCGAGCTGCAGGTTCCCCCCCGGGGGACCCTGGAACCGCGAACCTGCCTGCATCAGGACCTGCGCCATCATGCCTTGTCTCCTCCTTCGTCGCGCGGGGGCTTCCCTTGTGCCCCGGTTTTGGCCCAAATCTCGTCGAACAGCGCCCCGGCCTGCTCCATGGCCGGCGTGAGCAGGTACACGGCCCCGTACTGCTCCGGCCCGCTCGGCGAGAGCACGCCGTTGTCCTGCAGGACCTTCAGGTGGTGCCGCACCGTCTTGTAGTCCAGTCGGAGCTGCTCGCTGAGCTGGTGGGCGTTGCTCGGCCGCTCGCGCAGCGCGAGGATGATGCGGCCGCGGTTCTCCCCGCCGCGGGAGCCGGCGAGGAGCCACCACAGGACGCGCTTCATCGGCGCCGCGGCGTCCACCATCGGCCGCAGCACCGGGCCTGCGGGGCATGACGCTTGCGATGCGCGCCGCGGCGATGCGCGGAGCAACCTCTAAGGCCCATGCCGCGCCTGCGCGGAGCCATGGCGGGGCAGGAGGCGGTCGAGGTGCACGGCGAGGGCGGGTCCGGCCGGGGCCAGGGGCACGCGCGCCCGCACCCGGACGGCAAGGTCGCGCTGCCCAAGCTGTCCTACCTCGCCCTCCTCGCGCCGCTGTCCTTCGCGGCGCACGCCCTGGGCTATGCCACCGCCGCGTTCCCCCTGGCCGTGCTCGGCCTGGTCGGGGGCGCGTTCCTCCTCGGCGAGGCGAGCGAGGTGCTCGGCTCCCGCATCGGGCAGGGCCTGGGCAGCCTGGTCACGGCCACGCTCAGCAACCTCGTCACCATCCTCGTCGTGGGCGCGGCGCTCTTCGCCGGGCTGTACGACGTCGTCGCGGCGAGCGTGACCGGCGTCATCCTCGGCACGCTCCTCTTCGCCCTGGGCGGGGCGATGTTCCTCGGCGGCCTGGGCCGGGAGAAGCAGACGTTCAACCGCGAGGCGGCGGGCGTGAACACCACCCTGCTCATGGTGGCGAGCTTCGCCCTCCTCATCCCCGCCCTGGCCCAGGCGCTGCTCGGCGCGCGCGCCCCGGACATCGGCGCCCGCATCACGCTCCCCCTGGCCGTGCTCCTCATCGTCGTGTACCTGGCCGGGCTCATGTTCAGCACGCGCACGCACAAGCACCTGTTCAACCCGCCCACGGCGGCGGAGCACGGCACGGTCTCCACCTTCGCCAGCCGCTACCCCTTGCCCTTGCTCGTCGGCAGCGTCGCCTTGGTGGCGATGGCGGCCGAGACCTTCGCCAGCTCCCTGGAGCCGGTGAGCGCGGGCATCGGCCTGAGCGGGCCGTTCATCGGCATCTTCGTCGTCGGCGTCATCACCGACGCCGTGGAGATCAGCGCCAGCTGGCGCGCCGCGCGCCGCGACCGCATGCACGCCGCGCTCCACGTGAGCACGGGCAGCGCCATCCAGGCGGCGCTGTTCGTCGCGCCCATCCTCGTCTTCCTCAGCCTGCTCACGCCCCGCATGCTCAGCCTGCAGTTCGAGATGACCGAGGTCGTGGCCATCCTCATGAGCGCCGTCCTCGTGAACGTGGTGGCGAGCGACGGCGAGAGCACGTGGTACGAGGGCGTGCTCCTGCTCAGCCTGTACGCCATCCTCGGATTGGTGTTCTTCTTCAGCCCGTGACGGGGAGCACGTCCGGGCGGTGGTCGTGCCACACCTCGCCGAACCCCATGCCGCGCACCGGCACGTCGTGCCACGTGCCGGTCACCGTGCTCTGGCCTTCGTAGAACGTCTGCGCCACGTTGCCGCGGTGCGCCTCCTGGTCGTCCATGACCGGGAGCACGGTGAGGTCGAGGCCGGCCTCGGGCAGCTCCAACCGCCAGCCGTGCGAGTACAGCTTCGACGTGAGCATGGGCACGACGTCGTCGAGGTCGAAGTCGCCGTCGGAGGGCGTGCGCAGCGGGTGCTTCTGCCAGTAGCCCAGCTCCTGCAGGCCGAAGTCGTCGCCCCAGGCCTGCGTGCCGTCGGCGAAGCCCACGTCGTAGCGCCGCGCGGAGAGCTCGCCGTCGTAGAACTGGTAGGCGACGATGCCGGCGCCGTTGTCGAGGACGATGGGGAAGTAGTCCCATTCGTTGTACGCGCACGTGCAGGCGTAGTACCAGGCGTGGTCGAGCACGGCCACGCCTTCCACGTGCCGCGCGGCGCCGTCGAGGACGAGGTCCCCCGCGACCTCCAGCCGCGGGATGACGTAGTAGCCGGCGAGGTTCGCCGGCACGTCCCCCGGGCCCATGTGGAACGAGCCGCCGTGCGGAAGGTAGGGTGCCTCGACCGCGACGAGCCGCAGGTCGGCCTGCGTCCCGTCCCCGACCGCGTGCAGCTGGTACACGAAGGGCTCGCCCGCGACCTGCTCCAGGGCGTTCTCGCCGACGTGGCGGTCGAGGTGCCCGGCGGGCGGGCCGAGGTCCAGCTCGTTCGACAGCAGGTCGTGCGCGGCGAAGCGCGGCTCGTCCGGGGCGGTGACGTCGAAGATGGCCTCGGCGTCCATGCGGTTGTACTGGAGGAAGGCCTGCATGACGCCGTAGCCGTGGCCCTGCGCGTCGCGCAGGTGCATGCCGAGGTACCACCATTCGATGACGCTGTCGCCCGGGCCTTGCCCGAGGAGGTCGGTGGGCGTGGCGCCGAGGTCGAGGTGCGCGTCCTCGTCCCCGGGGAAGGTGAGCGGGCCGAGCGTGTACGGGTAGTGCCGGGCGAAGCCCGGGTCGTCCGCCGCGGCTGGGAGCAGGGGCCCGGCCAGGAGGGCCAAGGCGAGCGCCACGACCAGGCGGGCGAGCATGCGCGCCGACGGCGACGGGTGCGCATAAGGCTTCTCTGCGACGCGCCGTCAGCGGGCGGGCCGCGGCCCGGGACGGGTCCTCACGGCGCGGGCGCGTCGGTCCGGCTGTCGTGCCAGACCTCGGCGAAGCCCAGGCCGTGCACGGGTTGGCCGCGCCACGTGCCGTGCACGCTGCTCTCGCCCTCGTAGAACTTGTCCGGCACGATGGCGCCGCGGAACGTCTCCTGGTCCTCGACGAGGGGGAGCACGGTGAGGTGGAGGTCCGCCGCGGCGAAGTCGAAGCGCCAGCCGTGCGAGTACAGCTTCGACGTGGCCGGGCCGAGCGGGTCCTGCGGGTCGAGGCCGAGCGGCGCGCGCTGCCACGTGCCGAGCGGGGTGAAAGTGAAGGCGTCGTCGGCGAGCACGCTGCCGTCGGGCAGGCGCACGTCGCTGCGCAGCGTCTGGAGGAGGTTCGTGTCGAAGAAGTCGTACGCGACGACGTCCGGCCCGTCGTCGAGCTGGAGGTTGAAGTAGTCCCAGTCGTTGCGCGGCGTGCAGGAGCACACCGGGTACCACTCGTGGTCCATCGCGCCCGTGCCGCGCACGTCGTAGGTCACGCCGCGCACGGTGAGCTGGCCGGCGACGGCGAGCGAGGGCAGGGCGTAGTACCAGCTCTGGGTCGCGGGCGTGCGCAGCGGGCCCATGGGCAGGCTGCCGCCGTGCGGCGCGAACGGGGCCTCGACCGCGACGAGGTGGAGCAGGGCGTGCGCGTCCGGGCCGGCCGCGTCCAGGTCGTACTCGAAGGGCGCGCCGTCCGTCTGGCGCAGCGTGCTCGTCTCGACGGCGATGTCGAGGCGCTCCTCGCCGTCCTCCAGGTCGGGCTGCGTCGTGAACCGGTCGCTCGGCCAGAAGGCCTGCCCATCCACGTCCGTGACGTCGAAGATGACCTCGCGGACGACGTGCCCGACCTCGCCGTACCACAGCCAGCTCGCCATGATGCCGAAGCGGTGGCCGTCCTCCGCCTGCACGTGGAGCACGTTGTACCACCACTCGATGACGCCGGCCTCGTGCGCCGGGTCGCCGACGCCGGCGAGCGCCAGGACCTCGTCGTGGTGGTCCTCGTCCGCCGGCAGCGTGAACGGGCCGACGCTGTACGGATAGGCGCGGACGAAGCCCCCGCCATCGGCGGCCGCGGGCAGGAGCGGGCCGGCGGCGAGCAGGGCGAGCGCGAGCAGGCTGGCCAGGCGGGCGCGCACGGTTCGCCCAAGCCTGGGCCGCGCATAAGGGTTCCCTGGGCGCGGGCGTCGGATCCGCGGCGCGCCGGGACGGGTCCTCGCGTCAGCCCCGGGCTTGCAGGAAGCGCGCGGGCACCTCGTCCGTGAGCCAGACCTCGCCGCTGTGCCGGAACACGATGCCCTCCTTCGCCGCGTCGCGCGCCGCGACCTCGAGGAGGATGGGCTCCTTGTCCTTGCGCTGCGCCACCTCGCGCGCCGCGTCCGGCTGCTCCGTGAGGTGCACGAAGGCGCGGGGCGCCGGAGGATGCAGGCCTTCCATGGCCACGCCGCGGAACACGGCGCGCGGCACGGCGGCGTAGAGCGTGGTCGGGGGCTTGGCGACCTCTCCGGGCGCGATGTGCACGCTGTGGCCGTACGTGGCGCGGATGCGCCCGTCCGCGACCTCGAAGCGTTGCCGCGGGTCCTCGCGCACGGCGCGCTCCACGTCCACGCGCGTCAGCTCCGGGTAGCGGCGGAGGCGCAGGCGCTCCACGACCTGCTCCAGCGCAGCCCAGCCGTGCTCGTCCAGGGCGATGCCGTGGCGGTGCGGCTCGTGGCGCAGCGCGTGGGCCAGGGTGCGCGAGAGTGGTTCGACCTCGACCGGCATGGCCGCGGGCAGCTCCAACGAGCATCGTGCGAAGCGGGCGGGGAAAAGCGTTGTGGGGCAGGCGCCAGGGCCCCCGGCGAGTCCGTGACGCCGGGGTCACGCGGAAGGGAGGCCGCTCTCTGCAGCCTCCCGCCGAGCCCACGCAGGCAACCTTCAAGGCCCGCCCTGGCGGTCGCGGCGCGAGGCTGCCCATGCCGCCAGTCCGCCTGCTCGTCGCCCTCGCCTTGGCCGCCATCGTCGCGACCGCCGCCAACCCGGTCTCCGGCCTGGGCGGGCCCGTCTCCGCCAGCCTCAGCGGGGCGGCACGCGGCCTCGCGCCGTCGGGCAACGGCGCCCTCGTCGTCGTCGGCACGGCCGATGGAGCGTACGGCTTCACGTCCGCCGGGGAGCAGGTGTTCCACGTCCTCGCCGGCAAGGACGTGACCGCGGTCGGCGTGGACCGCTTCGGCGACGAGGTCGTGGCCGGCGACGGCAACGGGCTCGTGCACTTCCTGCATGCGGATGGGACCGAGTTCGCGACGGGTGTCGCCCTCGGCGCGGTGACCGTGGCGAGCATGAGCGACGACGGGAGCGTGGTCGCGGTCGGCACGGCGCAAGACTTCCTCTCCGCCTACGACCCGAACGACGCCTTGCCTCCGCCGCTGCCCGCGCTGCCGGCGAACCCGTTGAACCTGCTCCTTCCGCAGTGGTCGTACAACCTCGGCTCGCCCGTCACGTTCGTCAGCGTCACCGCCGACGGGCAATGGGTCGACGCTGCGAACGCGGGCACCGGTCCTGCCGGGCGCGCCTGGCTGTTCGGCAACGACGGCGAGCTCATCCCGGGCGCGCTCGTGGCCAACCCGGTGCTCGACCTGCCGCCTTGCTACATCGGTCAGGTCCCGGTTCCCGATGTGAAGTGCTGGATCTACCAGCAGTACACTCCCGGCGCATCGGTGACCGGCCTGAGCGCGGCGCGCAACAGCTACAGCATGGTCATCAGCTACTCCAGCGGCTGGACCATCGCCACGAGCGCGGCGAGCTACTTCGCCAACCCGTGGAGCTTCCGCGCCAACGGCGCGCCGAGCGCCGTGCAGATGAGCGCGGACGGCTCGCGGGTCGTCATCGGCGACAGCTTCGGCAACGTCTACGGCCTCGCGAACGTGAACCGCAACGGCGACATCGTGGACGCGCAATGGAGCGCGAACATCGGCGCGAAGGTCACGCGCGCGGCAGTCTCTGGCAACGGCGCGGTGAACGCGGCGGCGGACGCGACGGGAGCCATCACGCTGTTCGATGCCAACGGCAATGCCTTGGGTACGGCGAGCGCAGGCGGAGCACTGACCGGGCTGGCACTCAACGCGAACGGCTCACGCATGGTGGGAACGACGGGAACGCAAGCGCTGTTCTGGAGCTGAACCCATGCGCACCCCTCTGCCCTTGGCCATCGTCGCCATGCTCATCCTGACCGCCATGCCGGGCGACGCGCTCGGCAGCGCCCCGCGCAGCGTCGCCCTCGTCGGCACGGCGCACGCCATGGCGCAGGCGTCCGGCTCCGGCCTCGTCGTGTTCGCGACGACGAACGGCGTCGAGGCGTTCACCGCGAGCGGCGACCCAGCGTTCCACGCCCTCGTCGGCTGGGACATCACGTCCATCGCCGTGGACCGGGCGGGCGACGTCATCCTCGCCGGCGGCAGCGATGGCGAGGCGCATTTCCTGCACGGCGACGGCCTGGAGTTCGCGGCGGGCATGACACTGGCCGTGGTCCGCGGGGGGGCGATCCTCTCCGCAGCGCTCACCGACGACGGAGCGTTCGGCGTGGTGGGCGTGGCCGACGGCTTCGTCTACGGCTTCGACCCGGCGCTCGTCATCCCCGCGGCCCTCGGCCTGCCCCAGCCTCCGCCGAACCCGTACCATTACATCGGGCCGCAGTGGTGGTACAACACGGGGGCGCCCGTGGATGCGCTCATCGTCACGGGCGACGGCGCGTGGATCGCGGCGGCGAACGAGGCATCGAGCCGCTTCTACATCTTCAACGACCAGTCCGCGGTGCTCCCGGGCAACGTCGTGCAGCTCGGCCCGCTCAGCTTCCCGCCGTGCACGATGCCCGTGCTCACGGTGAAGTGCTGGTTCGTCGGCCAATCCGGCCCCGGCCCGCTGCGCGTGTTCAGCGCCGGACACACGAGCTACAACATCCTGCTCGCCTACGAGTCGGGCACCATCGTCGCCTTCGGCACGAGCCTGCCCGGCCTGGGCAGCGACTGGTACTACAACCCAGGCGTGAGCGCGAGCGCGGGCGCCATGAGCGGCAACGGCCAGCGCTGCCTCCTCGGCAACAACAACGGCGACGTGGCGTTCCTCAACTGCGGCAGCTTCCCCAACGCCTTCATCGGCGCGCTGTGGACGGCGCACCTGGGCGCGAAGGTGGCGCGCGCCGCGGCGAGCGACAGCGGCGGCGTGGCGGCGGCGAGCGACGTGGACGGCAGGGTCGCGGTGTGGAGCACGGGCAGCAGCACGCCCCGGTTCACCTACCAGGCCGCTGGACCGCTCGCCGGGCTCACCGTGCGCGGCGACGGGAGCAGCGTGGCCGCCGGGCAGGGCAACGAGGCATTGTTCTGGACGTGAGCCGGCGCGCATGCACCGTCCCGTCGGACGCTGGCGTCCCGTCAGCGGATGCCTCGCCCGCCGCGCCAAGCCCACCGCCGCAACGCCTATGACCACCCATCCCGTGGCTCGGGCATGGACCGCTGGGCTCCCCTGGGTTTCGCGATGCTGCTCCTGACCGGCTGCCTCGGCTCCGGTCCGGACGCGAGCCATGCGAACCCGCGCCCACCGGCGGATGTCGGCCCGGGTCCGGCTCCCGCTCCGGCCGAGCCCACCCCGCGACCGAGCCCAGCTCCCG
>JAIVGT010000073.1 GCA_020201485.1 Halobacteriales archaeon | reverse complement strand
GCACCAGGCTCAGGCCGAAGATGCCGATGACGAGGGTGTCGACGTAGAAGAACCACTTCTTCATCTGGCGCTTCTCGTGCTTCTCCGTCATCATGGGGTCTCACCTTGGAGCTGCGTGCGCTGCTGCACGAGGACGCCGGCCGCGAGGAGCAGGGCCGCGGCGCACGCCGAGGCCAGGCCGGCCTGCGGCAGCGTCCAACCGCTGTCCACGAGCACGCCGAAGCACGCGGTCGCGAGCAGGGTTGCGATGCAGCCCAGCAGGCTCCGCCACACCTTCCCGCCCAGCGCGCGGGCGATGGCGGGCTCGGTCATGCGTCCTCGGGCCGGGAAGGCGCGCCTCTTTTATCAAGTGCGGCAAATGGAACGGCTCGTCCAGTCCCGGCTTTCCTCACGCGATGGCGATGCGGTCCACGGTCGCCGCAACAACATCAGCTTGGGCGTGCGCGGCCGTGGCCTGGCCCTGCACGACCATGAGGGAGGCGATGCGCCACGTGCCGGCCGTGCCGTTGAGCTGCTGGCCGAACTGGATGGAGCAGTTCGCGTTGCACGGACCGACGTTGATGGTCACGGGCTGCCCGTTGTTCGGCGGGAGCAGGTTCACCGAGCCCCCGACCTGGTCCCCGGTGAACGCGAGCCGCAGGTCGAGGAAGCTCGCGCCCTGCGCCACGTCGAAGCTGCCCTGCGGCTGCAGGCTCGCGCCCGCGTCGTGGTACTTCGGCGCGGCGGTCACGCGCACCACGTTCCCTTTGTAGCCCTGGCCGTACGCCTCCAGGTCGAGGCTGAACTGCGGCGCGCCGTCCGGGCCGAGGAACTGCATGGTGCCGAACCAGCCGACCTCGGCCGCGTACGTGTAGCGCACCACGGCCTTCGCCCCCTGGCGCGCCTCCATCGTCGCCACCGTCGCCGGCTTGCCGGCCACGCTCCGGTTCCCCCGCCAGGACGAGCCCAGGTCCGCGGTCACGACGCGCGTGTCGCGGATGTCGAAGCTGCCGTCGCTGCTGTGCGCGCGGTACCGCCACCACTGGCCGTGCAGCCATTCCGGCGGCGCGTCCAGGCTGGCGTTGCCGAGCGTGCCGTTCACCAGCGTCAGGTTCCCGCCCGGCCGCTGCCCGGCTGGCTGCGGGAGCTGGCCCTGCACCTGCGGCGGCTCGACCGTGCACCCGCTCGCGAGCAGGGCGACGAGGACGAGCGCGGCGAGGCGGGGGCGCACGGGGCGCAGGAGCGCTCGCGCTGCATCAGCTTTGCTGTGCCGCGCATGCGGCGCGCTTCAGCGGCGGCGCAGGGCCACGACGCCCGCCACGCCGCCCAGCCCGACGAGGGCGATCGTCGGCAGCTCGGGCACCGGGTAGCCGGGGTCCGCGGGCGGCGAGGTCGCCATCGAAGGGCCGTCCGTCGAGCCCAGGCCGGGGGCGGTCACGAGGTTCGCTGCGACCTGGACCTCGGGCATGACCGCCTTCTGCAGCTGCAAGGCGAGGAAGTCGCCCTTCGCCACGTGGACCTCGGTGCTCGCCGAGCCGACGCTGACGTCGCCCGTCGTGAACATGGGCAGCTCGGCTTCGAGGTGCGTGCCCTCGACGGCGACCGGGAGCTGGTACAGCTCGCAGGCGCGTACGTGGTCCACGGACGCGATGGGCTCGAACAGGCCGGCGACGGCGTGGAACACGCCGAGGCGGATGGTGAAGTAGTCGTTCGTGGGCACCTGCGGGCAGAGCAGGTCGATGCTCACGTCCTGCGTGCCGTTGATGAGCGGGTGGGGCTCGCGGAACACGAACTGCGCGGTGAAGGCACCGACGAGGGTGGTGTTGACCAGGGCCGCCTCGTTCGCGCAGAAGGTCACGTTCCTGCCCGTGCGCACGACGATGTCGTCGACGCCGGCGCCGCTGCCGCGGTCCATGCGGAAGCCGCTGTTGCCGCACGCGGCGTTGTCGGTGATGAACCAAGACTGGGAGCCGGTCACGTCCGTGCCAACGGGCCCGCTGCCCGTGGCCTTTTGGTCCCCCAGAGGACCAGCGGCGGTGGCCAGGCCGGCCACGAGTACGAAGATGAATCCTGCTGCGGCGAGACGGCTGCTCTGCACGTTCCCCATGCTCCCGCGCGAGAGAAGGAGGGACCCTTGATAGCCCTTCTGAACGACTCTTCCAGGAAGAAACGCACCCGACGAGGGTCTCGCGGAAGGGTCCCACGCCGGGGGTGGACCGTTGCGCGCCCCGCAGCATCGCCGCCCGGAAGCGCGGCTTGGAGCTGCCTGCGCGACGCCCTCATGGGGATTCGAACCCCAGTCTGAAGGTCCGGAGCCTCCTGTCCTATCCAAGCTAGACTATGAGGGCAGCGGCCGGCACAACGCCGCGCCGCGCATGAAGCTTTCCCCGGCGCACCGGCGCGCGCGCTGCGGGGCGAGGGAGGGAGAAACGAGGGCGCATGGAGGGCCGCGCCCCGCGATGGCCTACTTCTTGAACTCGGTGTACCCGCACGAGCCGCAGCTGAAGCGGTTCTTGTGCTCGGCGAGGAACACGCCCGGGCCGCACTTCGGGCAGGCGCGGCGCAGGCGCTTGACGCCCCCGCCTTCGAGCTGGTACAGGGCGCGCTTGCCCCCGGCCGCCTTGACCGGGCCCTTGCCCTTGCCGCCCGGCTTGCCGCCGCCCGGCTTGCCCCCCCCGGGCTTCCCCCCGGGCTTGCCGCCGGCCGGGGCGGGCTTCGCCGGAGCAGGAGCGCCGGGCTTCGCGTCGGCCATGGCTTACCGCCCCTTCTTCGCCGCCGGGGCCTTCGGGGCCTCGACCTTGACCTTCTTCGTCACGCCCTGGAACTTGTTGCGGAGCTGCAGGTGGTGGGGCTCGAGCTTCTTCGCCGCCTCCACGCTGCCGTAGAGCTTGGCGTAGCCGGTGGTGCTCGGCCGGCCGAACTCGCTCTGCATCTCGTCCACGACGAGGGCGTCCTTGCTCCCACCCAGCGTCTTCGCGAGCGCGTCCCGCATCGCGTCCCGCTGGGGCGTCTTCTCCTTCGTGTGCGTGGCGCGGAAGCGCACTTCCAGGCGCTGCAGGAGCTTGTTCTCGCGCTTCGAGAGGATCTCGATGTCCACTTAGCTTCCCTCCATGTGCTTGAGCAGGTCGCGGACGCGTCCACGCGCCGCGTCGTCGATGGTGAGGAGGACGATGCCCTGGTCGGGCTGGCCGTAGGCGACGAGGCCGTGCGTCGGGCCGAGGAGCACCGCCGGCAGCGTGGCCAGGTCCTCCTCGCCGTCGACCTCGATGAGCGTGCTCTGCTTGCTGGACCAGGCGGTGGCGACGGCCTGCCACAGGTCCTCGCTGATGGTCGCGGCCTCGTTGCGCACCTGCACGACGGGCGTGCCCTCCGGCACGCGCTCCCGGACGTGCACGCGCACCGCGCCGCGCTTCGTCCGGTTGTCCACGACCATGACGCGGGGCATGAGACCCTCGCCGAGCATGGCTTCCGTGGTCACGTCGCCCACCGTGGCGAGCGCCTTGGCGCGCTTCGCCTGCGCCGCGGCGTCGGGCGGCTGCAGGACGGGCCCGAGGGGCTTCGCGAGGTCGGCGCGAAGGTTCTCGGGCAAGCGATACATCACCGCACCTTGAGCGCGTAGCGTCCGTTCGCCTTGATGCCCATCTTCTGGGCGATCTGGCTGTTCTTGTGGTTCATCACGACCACGTAGCCGAGCCAGTCCTTGCTGAGGTCCGTGCTCTTGCAGTTCGGGCAGGCATCGGCCTCGCTGACCATGTGGCACTCGCGGCACGCCTTCATTCCGGCTTGCCTCCCTTCTCCGCGGGCGGGGGACCGCGCGCGCCGCCCCGGCCGCCCTTGCCCGCGCCGCCGCCGCCGCGGCCGACCGGCTTCTCGATGACGCGGCCCTCCTTGCGGGCGCGTTCCTCGTCCAGCCACTCCGGCTTGCCCAGGCCGGGCTGGCGCATGGTGAGGCCGATCTTGCTCTCGCGCGGGCTCAGCTCGTTGAGGGAGACGGTGACGAGGCGGGCACGAACCTTGTCGCCCATGCCGAGCGTGCGGCCCGACTCCTTGCCCAGGAGCTTCTCGTTCGTGAGGTCCACGTTGAGGTAGTCGTTCATGATCTGGCTCATGTGCAGGAGCCCATCGAGGGGCCCGAAGCGCACGAACGCGCCGAACTCCACCACTTCGCACACCTGCCCTTCCACGATCTCGCCCACGTCGGGCTTGAACGCGACCGCGTCGTACTTGACGCGCTGGTACACGGCGCCGTCGCCGTGGATGACGCGGCCCTCGCCCAGGCGCACGATGTTCGTGGCGAGCACGGTGAGCCCGTGCTTCTTCGTCAGCTTTCCCTCGAAGCTCTTCTGCACGAGCTTCCGCACGACCTCGTCCTGGTCGTAGCCCAGCTCGCTGGGCGGGATGCGGACGGTGTTGGTGACGGGGATGACCTTGTACATGGTGCTCCCTGCACGCGGGCGAGCGTGCGGCCTGGAGGACCTGGGCGGGTCCGGGCGGAGCAACGGGCACGCCCTATTTAAGGGTTGGTGGGCAGGCGCGGTCGCGGCTCACGCGCCCGCGAGCGCCTCCAGCTGGGCCCGCGCAACGGCCCAGAGCGCGTCGCAGCGCGCGACCTGCGCGGCGAGATCCCTGCCACCGGCCCGGGCGAGCGACTCCGCCTCCTGGCACGCCTCGGCCAGGTCCGCGGCCCCCCAGGTGAGGCTCGCGCCCCGCATCTCCTTCGCCGCGTCCGCCAGGCGCCGCGCGTCGCCGTCCCGCGCCGCGGCGTGCATCTTCGCCAGCAGGTCCGGGGCGGCCTCCAGGAACGCCAGCACCAGGTCGGACAAGCCGCCCGTGCCGTTCGGTTTGGCGTGCTTCGCGGCGCGCGCTGGCGCGGCGCGCGCCTTCGGGAGCGGGCGGGCCTCGGAGGGGGCGCGGCGGACCTCGCGCGGCGGAGGGCCGCGCAGGCCTTCCCGGAGCGCCTCGACCTCGGCGCGCGCTTCCTCCAGCTCACCCGCGGCGCGCACCTTCGCTTCCTGGCGCTCCACGGCCTTGGCCTTGGCCCGCTCCTCGGCGCGCGCGAGCTGCTCCCGGGCCGCGGCGAGCTCGTGCTGGGCCCGCTTCGCCTGCTCGGCGTGCCGCGCGTCCTCGCGGGCGTGCTGCGCCTCGGCCTCGGCCCGGCGCAGCGCGTCGGCGTGCTTGCGCGGCTCCTCGCGCGGCGCCGCGCGCAGCTCCTTCACCTGGGCCCGGAGGCGCTCCGCCTCGTCGCGCGCCTTTCGGAGCTGAGCCTCCGACGCGGCCGACGCATCGGCGTGCTTGCGCGCCTCGGCGCGGGCCTGGGCCAGCTCCTCGCGCGCCTGGACCTCCCCGTGCTTGTGGGCCGCGTCGTGCTCGCGCTTCGCGCTCCGGGCTTCGTCCCGAAGCCGGGCCGATTCGGCCTCGGCCTTGCGCAGGCCCGCCTCCAGCGCCTTCGCCGCCTCCATCGCCTGCGCCGCCTCGCGCTGCGCGCGGCGGGCGAGCTCGCCCTGGGCCCGGGCCTCGTCGTGGGCCCGCCGGGACTCGGCCTCGGCGCGGCGCTGCGCCTCCGCCGTGGCGTGCGCCGCCTCGCGGCCCCGCTCCGCGTCGTGTCGCGCCCGGCGCAGCTCCGCATCATGGCCGTGCGCGGCCTTGCGCAGCTGCTCCACCTCGGCCTCGGCGCGGCGGCCCAGTTCGACGGCGTGCCGCGCCTCCTCGCGCAGCCCGGCGAGCTGGGCCTCGGCGCGTTGCGCGCGCTCCGCCAGGCGGGTCCCCTCCTCCCGGGCACGCGCCAGCCCCTCCTGGGCCTTGGCGGGCGCGGCCTTGGCCTGCGCGAGCTCGTCGCGCAGCCCGCGCGCCTCGTCCCGGGCCTGCGCCAGCTCGCGCTCGCCGCGCTGCGCGCGCTCCGCGGCGCGCTGCGCATCCGCGCGGGCTGCGCTCGCCTCCCCCGAGCCGGCGTGCGCGTCCGCGCGCGCGAGCTGGAGCTCCCCCTCGCGGCGGCGGAGCGCGACCTCGGCCTGCTGCGCGCGGTTCCGGGCTGTGGCCAGCTCCTCCGTGGCCTGGGCCAGGGCCTGGGCCGCGCCCACCCCGCCGTCCTCGGCGCGCCGCACCGCGTCGCGCAGGCACTGGGCCTCGCGCCGCGCCTCCGCCAGCTCCTCCCCGCGCTGCCGCTGCTCGTCCTCGACCGCGGTCGTGTCGCGGCCGACCAAGGTCAGGCCCACGATGCGGCCCGCGCCGTCGCGGACGGCGCTCGCGCGGAGCG
>JAIVGT010000275.1 GCA_020201485.1 Halobacteriales archaeon | reverse complement strand
AGCATTGGCTGAACCACGTGAGGAGGAACGCGTGGACCTTGTCCCCCTGCCGCGCGCCGCAGATGTAGAGCCCGTAGGGCACGAGGCGGAGGGCGCGCTTCTTCGCCGATTCGTCCACGCGCGGGGGAAGGGCTGGCCCCGCATGAGGATTGGCCCTTCCCCGCGGAAGCGAGCCAACCCAAAGCTTCATGCAGAAAGCGGGGAATCGGCAGCCCGCTGGGCCCCCATGGTCTACATCGATGTTCGCGACCGCAAGTTCCAGCTCATCGTCCTCCTGCCCATCGTCCTCGTGGCCCTGCTGTTCGTGCTCGTCGTCTCCGACAGCCCGGACCAGGTGGACCTCATGGCCGTCATCCTCGCCGCGGTCGCCGTCCTCGCGTTCGTGGCCTACCTCGTCCTGAACTTCGTGTTGGAGCGCCGCGCGAGCTGAGCCCCGGGGGGCGCCCGCCCCAGGGCCGCGCGGCCGCGACCGGCAGCCGGTTGGGACCGCTCGTCGCGGCTCGTCCTCGAGCGTGTCGCGCGCGCGTCGCGACGACGCGGAGTCCGTCCCATCGGGTGGGCCGACCCTCGGCCGAGGTCGTTTGCCTCGAATAGGACGGGGTCTGGCGCTGGGGCATGGTCCGCGCGCTGTTCGTGCTGCTCGCCTTGCTGCTCCCCATCGTCGCCGTGCCCCTCGCCGGGTCGGCGACCGCGGCGCCGCCCCAGGGGCTGCACCTAGCCTGGCCCGGAGACCCGCGCTCCTCGGTGAGCGTCACGTGGCACATCGCCAGCCCCGACGCCGGGGAAGGCGTGGAGTTCGGCGCGACCTCCGCCTACGGCGCACGCGTCGCCGCGCACGGCGCGGCCACGGGAACGAGCACGACCTACACCGCGAGCCTGACGGGCCTCGCCGCGAACACGACCTACCATTATCGCGTGGGCAGCGCGGCCAGCGGCTGGAGCGCCGACCACACCTTCCGCACCGCCCCCGCATCCCGGCTCGCGCGCGAGGTGCGCCTCGGCGTCATCGGCGACGTGGGCGTGGGCAGCGTGCAGGCGCAGCTCATGGGCCGGCTCGCCGGCGCGGGCCTCGACGCGGTGCTGCACGTGGGCGACGTGAGCTATGCCGACGGCGCGAGCGGGACGTGGGACGCGTACTTCCAGCAGGCGGAGCCGGCCTTGGCGAGCACGGCGTACCTCCCCGCCCTCGGCAACCACGACGTCGAGTCGTGCTGCGCCATGCAGAGCTTCCTCGCGCGCAACGCCTTGCCGGGGAACGAGCGATGGTGGAGCGCGGACGTGGGCAACGTGCACGTCGTGGCGCTGGACGACGAGCCGGCGAGCGGGGACGGCGCGCACTTCGTCGAGGGGACGAACGTGTTCACGGGGAGCGATGCCCAGACCGCCTGGCTGAAGGGCGACCTCGCCGCGGCGAAGGGCTCGGGCCGCTTCATCGTCGTGGAGTTCCACCGGCCGCTCTACTCCAGCAGCCAGGCCCACCCGGGCAATCCCGCCATGCGCAGCGCGCTGGAGGGCATCTTCGTGCAGAACGGCGTGGACCTCGTCCTCAACGGCCACGCCCACGGCTACGAGCGCACCTACCCGGTCGCGTACGGCTCGGTGAAGAGCACGAGCGGCGGTGTCTACGCGAAGGGCAGCGCCCCCATCTACGTCGTCACGGGCGGCGGAGGCGAGAGCCTGTACACGACCTGGCAGGCGCAGCCGGCGTGGAGCAAGGTGCGCGCCGCGGCCTACGAATGGGTGCGCCTCGTCGCCGGCCCGGATGGCTCGCTGCGCGTGACCGCGCTCCGCACCGCCGACAACACCGTGCTCGACGACTTCACGATCCGGCCGGCAGCGCCGCCTGCCGCCACCGCCTGCTCATCGCCCTGCTGGAAAGAGGCCGAGTCCGTGGCGGTCCACGACAACGGCATGCGCGTCGCGGACGGCGCTGCCAGCGGCGGCGCGGGCTGGATGCTGTGGGGCAACGGCGAGCTGCGCGACACGTGGCACGTCGCCGCGGCGGGCAGGCACAACGTCAGCATCCGCGCCCACGGGAACCAGGCCCTGGGCAACTGGAGCCAGCTCGCCCTGAAGGTCGACGGCCAGGTCGTGAAGACGTGGACCCTCGGCTCGACGTCGTGGTGGACCGCGACCTATCCCTGGCAGCCGGCCGCCGGCGACCACACCCTCGCCGCCGCATTCGTGAACGACGCGAACGGGGGCGGGCAGGACCGCAACCTGTGGGTGGACAAGATCGGGGTGTCGTGAGCGCTCGCGCTGAAGGGCGTGGTGGAAAGAAGACACGCAGGCTGCGCTCAGTTGTGCGAGATCTGCAGGGTCGGGCCGCCCGTGACGGGGTTGCCGAGGGGAGCGACGCCGTAGTGGGAGAACGTGACCCCGACGGCCGGGAACGTCCCCTGCCCGCCCTGGCACGTGGGCACGCCGGCCTGGAAGTTGCAAGCGAACACGCGCAGCGTGGGGCTGCCGTTCGTCGGCAGCGTCACGAGGATGCTCGCCGCCGGGCCGGTGTAGCCGCCACCGACGAGGAAGCCGTGGCTCACGATGCCGTTGTGGACGTGGTCGCCCGTCGTGCACGCCGGCTCGACGGCGCACGTCCCGCTGTGGTCGAGCTCCGACAAGGAGGCCGGCACCATGATGACGTGGCCGTCCTGGTCCTCGCCGACGAAGTAGGTCTGCTCGCCCGCCGAGGCGAGGAGCCCCGAGCGCCCGACCATGGCGAACGCCATCAACGCAACGATATAGGTCTTCATGCGAGTTGCCTCCGGGCCGCTGGCCGGGCCAGCGTGTCCCCACCCGTGCGAGCGGTGGCCGAGGCAAGAGCGTTCTCTGCAGAGGATGGTACGCGCCGCAGCCCCCTCGGCGCGCGAACGACCCCCCAAAAAGGCCATCCGCGCCGCGCGTGATGCCGTTCGCGCATGGAGCTCCGCGGCAAGGTCGCCGTCGTCACCGGCGCGAGCCAAGGCATCGGCGAGGCGGCGGCGCGCGCGTTCGCGGCCGAGGGCTGCGGGGTGGTGCTCGCCGCGCGCAGCGCGCAGAAGCTCGACCGCATCGGCAAGGAGCTGGGCAAGGAGGCCCTCGTCGTGCCCTGCGACGTCACCTCCTGGCCGGACATCCTGCGCCTGGCCAACGCCACGCGCGAGCGCTTCGGCCGGTGCGACGTGCTCGTGAACAACGCCGGCGTGGGCTACGGGGGCACGCTGGAGGAGATGTCCGTGGAGAACATCGACGAGACGCTCGCCGTGAACCTGCGCGGCGTGATGCTCGTCGCCAAGGCCCTGCTCCCCCTGCTGCAGCCCGGCAGCACCGTCCTCAACATCGCCAGCGTCGCGGGCAAGTCCGGCTCGGCCGGCCTCGCCGCCTACTGCGCGAGCAAGGCGGGCGTGCGCATCTTCAGCGAGGCGCTGGGGGCGGAGCTGGCCGGCCGGGGCATCCGCGTGGTGAGCGTCTGCCCAGGCTACGTCGCGACGGCGATGGTGGACGATGCCGACGTGCCCATGGAGCAGATGGTGCAGCCCGCCGACTTGGCCCAGGTGCTCGTCCGCCTCGCCACGCAGCCGCGCAGCGCGTACGTGGACGAGGTCAGCGTCTGGCCCCGCGAGCTGTACGGGGACTAGCCCGGCGAGGCGCCAGCCCGGGACGGCGACCCGGCGAGGAGCCACGCGGCGAGCCCGACGGCCGCGCCGTGGAGCGCCAGGACCACGGCAGCCGCGGCGAGGAGCAGCCGATCGGCATCCGCCGCCTGATGCGCCGCCTCGCGGCCGTCGAGCGCCAGGGAGCCGAGCGCGAGGAGGCCGGCGACGATGATGGCCGCGCGCGATGGACGGACGAGCACGAAACCCGCCGTGGCTGCCCCGGCACCGATGCCGAGCCCGACCACGAGCGGGTCCTCGACATCCACGCCGAGCAGCGGCTCCCGCGCCTGGCTCGCTGCTGCGTCCCCGGTGGGCGCGCGCGCGCCGCGCTCCGCCGCCTCGCGCGCGGGCGAGCCCTCCTCGGCGTTCGGGTCCGGGACGACGCCGGGCATGGCCGGGCCCGCCCCGGGGTGCTGCGCGCGCTCCGCACCCGCGCCAACGCCGAAGGCGATGGCCGCGAGGAGGAGCAGCGCCGAGAGGGCGAAGGTCGCCGAGGGGAGCGCCACGCGCCGGCCAGGGCGGTCGCGGGCATCATCCTTCCGTTCCCTCAGCCCTTCCGCACGTGCGCCGCGGCGGTGACCGTGGCCTTGCCGTCGCTCGCGTCCGGGTAGCCGGCCCACACCTCGTCCCCGGCGCTCGCCGCGCCGATGTAGTCGCCGAAGAACGGGAAGCCGCTCTGGTGCTTGCCCAGGTCGCCGTCGAAGCTCACGTTCGTCAGGCGCTCGTCCGCCCAACGCGCGCCCTGGTCCACGCTCACGGCGTGGGTGAGGTCGATGAGCTTGTTCGCCGGGTCCCAGCGCTTGTCCATGTAGAAGACGTGGATGCTCCCGTCCCGCGCGACGGCCAGGTTCGGCATCCACTGGTCGTGCCCGCTCGCGTCGTCGCTCACGCGCACCGGCTCGCCCCACGTCGCGCCCTGGTCCCTGCTCGCGCGCAGCATGACGTCGGCGTTGCCCGTGTGGTTCTCCCCGTACACCGCGTACAGCGTGCCCTTCGCCGGGCCGTCCATGGCGAACGCCATCTCGAAGTCGGTGCCGGTGCGGAACTGGTTCTCGGTGAAGTTGAACGGCACGGGCGCGATGTCGAAGCCGTGCGCGGCCGGGCTCCACGTCCTGCCGTCGTCCTTGCTGTGCGTGAACCACATCTCGGGCGCGTTGCCGATGCCCTCGCCCGGGCCGCGGAAGGCGATGACGAAGGTGCCGTCGGGCGCGGCGGCGAGGCCGCGGCAGGCGTACGTCGCGCTGGTCGCGGGGTCGGTGGTGAGGACGGCGACCTCGACCGGCGGGTCGGCGCTCTGCCCGCCGTCGTGCGAGGCGAGCATGTTGCAGAACACGCCCGTGCCGGCGATGAGGTTGATGCCCTCGAGGATGGTCTGCGTCGTCGGGCTCACCGCCATGCGGCTGTAGTCGTCGGTGAGCGTCCCCGTCTGCGGCGCGTACGTGATGACCGTGGGCCACGTGTCGCCGCCGTCCGTGCTCGTCGCGAGGAGGATCTCCCAGCCGACCTGGGTCAGCCCGCCGATGGGCAGCGGGAGGTTCCCCGGCACGGGCACGGGCCCGTTGTCCGCGTCGCTGCCGAGGAGGTTGTACATCTCCACGCCGTAGTGGAGCGCGCCGTCCTTCGTGAACTGGAACATGTGGTCGGTGTTGCAGGCGTAGCCGTACGTCGGGTCGCCCGGCTGGCGGTCGGCGTA
>JAIVGT010000274.1 GCA_020201485.1 Halobacteriales archaeon | reverse complement strand
GTGTTGATGCTGTTCACGAACGACAGCACGTTCTCCGTGTAGGCGTCCGTGTACTGCATGGCGATCTCGACGGCGGTCCCGTCGCGCCCGGCCTCGATGGTGATGGGCACGGGATGCAGGCTGGTCTTGCCCTTGTTGAGCCAGCCGACGAACTCCTTCAGGCCCCCGTCGTAGTGGAAGGCCTCGGACTTGCCCGAGCGCTCGTCGCTGATGCTGATGCGCAGGCCCTTGTTCAGGAAGGCCAGCTCGCGCATGCGGGAGGCGAGGGTGCTGTAGTCGAAGGCCGTGTCCGGGAAGACCTCGGAGTCGGGGAGGAAGCGGACGAGCGTCCCGGAGGCGCTGCTGCTGGTGAAGCCCGCGCCGGCCAGGCTGACGCCGTGCTTCTGGAAGATGGCCGCTTCCTTGTCGACGGGCGCGACCTCGGCCAGGGGCACGCCGCGCTGGTAGAGCTGGAACGCCTCGCTGCCCTTGCGCCGGACGCGCACGTAGTGCCAGGCGCTGAGGGCGTTGACCACGCTCACGCCGACACCGTGCAGGCCGCCGCTGACCTTGTACGCCTTGTGGTCGAACTTGCCGCCGGCGTGCAGCACGGTCATGACGATCTCGAGGCCGGAGCGGCCGTACTTGGGGTGGATGTCGGTGGGGATGCCGCGGCCGTTGTCTTCGACGCTGCAGCTCCCGTCCTGGTGGAGCTTGACGATGATCTCCGTGCAGAACCCGGCCAGGGCCTCGTCGATGCTGTTGTCGACGACCTCGTACACGAGGTGGTGCAGGCCGCGCGGGTCGGTGCTGCCGATGTACATCGCGGGGCGCTTGCGCACCGCCTGCAGGCCCTCGAGGATCTGGATGTCGGTGACGCCGTACTCGCCCATGGCGGCGGCCGCCACCGGGGCCGTGCTGGCCTTTGCCGGGGGCTCCTTGGACTTCGTTGCCGTGCGCTCTTGCGCGCGCTTTTCGGGCATCGTGTTCCTCGTAAAATCCGGGGGCGTTTGCTTATAAAGCGAAACCCGGTTCCAGCACGCTCCGGTAGTGGGTCTGAATATAAGAACGCTGCGGTCATTTGCGCGTTTCGCGTGGCTATATAACCTCCGGCCCGTATGGTCGCCCCACCGTGGCATCCGGTCCCGCGATGCGCCCCGACGGCGGCGCAGCTTCCGGCAAGCGCAGGAGGACCCTCGTCCTCGACAGCGGGGCCATCAGCGCCGGGAAGCCCCTCGACCACGAAGGCGTGCTCTACGCCCCGCCCGCGGTGGTGGACGAGTTCCAGCCCGGCGGGAGGTCGCGCCGCGCGCTCGATTACCTGCTCGAAGCCGGGCTGCGCGTCATCCCCCCGACGCCGGCGGCGCTCGGCGAGGTGGAGGAGGCGGCCTCTCGCACCGGCGACCTGCCGAAGCTGAGCGGGGCGGACCTCGAGGTGCTAGCGCTGGCGCGCGACGTGCAGGGCATCGTCGTCACCGACGACTACGCCGTGCAGAACGTCGCGGCGCGGCTGAACCTGCCCTTCGAAGCCATCCTACAGCCCGGCATCACCGAGCAGATCACCTGGAGCTACAAGTGCCGCGGGTGCGGCAAGCAGTACGCGACGCTGGCGAAGGAGTGCGCCGTGTGCGGCTCGGAAGTGCGCGCGGTCAAGGGCAAGTGATTTGCGCGCGCCGCGCATGACAGACCGGAAGCGCGTTACGCGCTCGGCGCTCGCGGGCAGCGCCTCGCGCTCCACGCGCCCGTCGCGGGGGTTCCCAAGCCAGGTCAACGGGGCAGGATTTAGGATCCTGTGCTGAAGAGCTTCGTCGGTTCGAATCCGACCCCCCGCATCGCGTCCCATGCGCCCCAAACCCTTATGGTCGGGCGCGCGTTGCAGCGCTGTCCGAACAGCGGGGTGGGGTAGCACGGATATCCCGACGGGCTCATAACCCGTAGATCCATGGTTCAAATCCATGCCCCGCTATCGCGCCGCCGTGCGTCGGCGCCGCGTTCTTCTGGTGCGCGGACGCTGACGCGCCGCGCCATCCCGCCTGTGGATGGCGCACAGCGTTCTCGACATGCTGGTGCGCCGGCGGCGCGCGGCTTCTTGGCGCGCGTCAAGCCGCGGAGCCCGTGTCCACCGACACGGCCACACGGCCACGGCGCCGCGTCCTGCGCGTTGAGCGCCGCTGGTCTCACTCGGCTACCTGCAAATGGCTCGGCGCGGGCCCGACCGCGGATGGCGCGAGCTCACTGGAGCTTGCTGCGGCGGACCTCGGTGTCCCCGACCTGCTGCCGGGTCTCGACGACTTCGCGCGGCATGTCGTGGTGGTGCTCGTCGATGGTCATCGCGCCGCGCATGATGCCCACGCCCAGCAGGACGAGGAGCGCGACGGCGATGACCCCGACCGGCACGATGGCGGCCAGGCCGGTCTGCGTCAGCAGGACCCAGATGGCCGCCAGCACGAGCAGCAGGCCGACCAGGTACACGGCGAATCGCATCATGCACGAATCCCGGTGGCTGGCGCGAGAACCGTTGTGGGACATTCCTGGAAGGCAAAGGCTGAAGGGCAAAGGATTCGGTGCCCGGACGATGCCCAGCCGTCGCGATGCCGTCCGTCCCGGGAAAAGCACGGGGCGGCGGAAATGGGACCGCCGCCGCGTGCTCATCGTCGTGCTCGCGCTCGCCATCGTCGTGACGTTCGTGGTCAGTGCGCTGAGCCCGCTCATCACCCGCTGAGCTAGGTCGGCTTCAGCCGTCCGAGGACGGGCTCGTACACGATGCCCTTGTCGAGCAGGCGGTTGATGGCCTCCTCGACGTCGGACTCGCTGAGCCCGGTCTTCGCGGCGTCGGCCACGATGCCTTCCCACGGCGCGCCCTTGCCGTCGTCGAGGGTGCGCACCAGGCCGGCGACGCGCTCCTCCGCCTGGAGCTTGGCGTCCTCCGCCGCTTCCGGGTCCTCGCCCGGAGCAGCGGGCGCGACGCCCGGGGCGGTCGGGGCCGGGGCGCGGATGGTCGTCACGGCACCACGCGCTGGCGGGGGCAGGGCAGGCGGCCGGTCCGGGGCGCGGCCCGTGACCACGGCCTCGAGCGCGTCCCGCACCATGGCGCGGTACGCGGCCAGCTCCGGCTTCCCGTAGTGCTGGATGGCCTGGATCACGCCTTCCGCCATGTCGCGGGGGTAGCCCATCTGCACCAGGGCGTCAGGCGTGGGCTCGGCCATGTCGAGGGCGGCAGCCGTGCACTCCAGGCGGCGCAGGGTGTGCTTCCCCGCGTCCACCGTCCAGTGGTCGCGCTCCTCCCGGCTCACGGTGGCGATGCGCTCCGGGCGGATGCTGACGAGCACGACGCCCGGCTCCGGGTTGTAGGTGCGCGACTTGCCCACGACGGCGACGAGGGCGGGCGGGCGCAGCTCGCCCAGGGCCTTCGCCGCCTCCGGCTGGTACTGCCCGGCGTAGAGGGTGAACTGGCCGGTGGGGTCGCTGATGCGCGCCTTCCACATGTCGCCTTCCTTGCCCGTCTTCTCCAGGCTGGTGAGGACGCCCATGACGAGGAGGCGGTTCACGCGCGCGCCGAGCGGCGTGACGACGAAGCTCGGGGCGCGCTCGCCGCCCTCCGTGACCTGCAGGTTCGCCTGGTTGAACTCCGCGGCGAAGACGCGGTGCGCGACCTCGCGGGCCATCAGCTCACCTCCAGGGTGCCGAGGAGCTGCTCCGCCTGCTGGCGCGAGCCCTGCGGTTGGAGCACGTCCGCGCGCGACGCGATGAGCATGAGCCCGAAGTCGTCGCTCGTGGCGTTGCCCGTCACGCGCATGGGCCGGGCGACGAGGCGCTGCACCAGCTCCTCCTCGATGACGTCCGGGCTCATGGCCTCCTTCGCCATCTCCTGGCACTGCTCCATGCTCTTGCCGAGCAGGTTCTCCACCGTCTCGCGGGGGAGGAAGATGGTCAGCGCCCCGGTGCCGTCGTCGAGCACGGCCTTGACGCGCAGGTCGGTCGTGCCCTTGACCTTGCCGTGGAGCCGGCACTCGCTCTTCTGCAGGACACGCTTGCACTCCGGGCAGCGGAAGATGAGGCCGGAGCCCTTCTTCACCTCGAGCACGGTGCCCTCGAGGAGCACGTCCGCGCCGCCGCCCAGCTCCTCCAGCTCGCCGATGGGCAGGAGCCTGGCGACCTGGAGCTGGCTGCGCGGGGGCAGAGCGTCGCTCGACAGGACCTCGACCACCGTGCTGTCGCCCAGGTTCAGGTCGGGCATGCCGCGCCAGCTGCGCGTGTAGGCGTTCTGGACGCGCACGACCGCGTCCTCCTCGATCTTGAAGTCCTTCCAGGCGGTGAAGCGCACCTTGCCCGTGGGGTCGGCGAGGTCGCCACTCCACAAGGCCTTGGGCTTGCCGTCGACCTGGACCTCGCGCTGCTGCACCTTGAGCACGCGGGCCGTGACCGTGACCGCGGGGATGCCGCCGCGCAGCTCGGCCAGGTGCTTCTCCTGGGCCGCGCGCGGGCCGAGCGCGTCCGGCGTCAGGTCCTGCTCCGCGGGCTGGATGCTGGCCCGCTCGCCGAGGTTGACCTGGGCCTCGCCCCGCCACTCCGTGACGTACGCGCTGCGCACGGTCACCGTCTGGCCCTTCTGGAGCTGGAAGTCGCGCCACGCCGTGTAGGGCAGGACGCGCGTCTCGTCCCCGAGCAGGCCGAAGTAGATCGTGCGCTGCTCGCCGCGCGCCGTGACCTGCTTCGGGTTCACGGTCACGATGCGGGCGACGAAGTCCACGCTGCCGTCGTGGGGGCCCACGTCGCGCAGCTTCTTCGCCACCGAGGCCGGGGCGAGCTTGCCCCCGTAGTTCCGGACGATGTCGCGCTTCGCCTGGGCGAGCGGCACGCCGAAGTCCAGATAGCGCTGGAGCTCCGCCTCGACCTGTTCCTGCTGGATCTTTCCCTGGAGCGCCCGGGTGATGTCGCCGACGTGGGGCGCGAGTTCTTGCTGGAGCATGGAAACTCCTCGGCCCCCGCAACCCGGCGGGGGGCTAAGTGCCTAAGTGGGGGAGGTGGCTGAAACTACTTCGTTGGATGGTTCGACTGGGCCCGGTCCAGCCGGGTCACACCCCTAGGACGCGCGCGGGCGTGCGACGAGACGTATCGTGCCGTATCGTGCCCTCTGGGGCCGGCCGAAGGTCGCCGAACCTGCCGGCCAGGCCAGGCTTTAGGCCCCGCTCCGCGATGCCCCCGCGTGCTCGTGCACGGCAACGCCGCGATGAGCCTCGACGGCCGCATCGCCCTCCCCGGGGGGGCGCGGGCCCGGCTCAGCGGCCCGGAGGACAAGGCGCGCGTGCATCGCCTGCGCCACGAGCGGGACGCCATCCTCGTCGGCAGCGGCACGGTCCTCGCCGACGACCCGGAGCTGCTCGTGGACCCGGCCCTCGCCGGCATGGCCCAGCCC
>JAIVGT010000273.1 GCA_020201485.1 Halobacteriales archaeon | reverse complement strand
CGTCGTCACGCCCGAGACGCGCGGCACGGCCGGCCGCATCAACGCCATGCGCAAGGACCTGGGGCTGGCCCCGCTGCGCGTGGAGGAGGTCCCCATGGCCCTCGCCGCGGACGGGGAGCGCATCAGCGCCACGCGCATCCGCAAGGGCGACATCGACCTCGAAGGCAGGCTGCTCCGGGCGCGCATCGCCGTGGGCAGCGACAACCCGGCAAAAGTGAAGGCGGTGAAGGCGGCGGCGCGGGATGCGTTCCCGCAGGCCGCGGTGAAGGGCTTCGCCGTGCGGAGCGGCGTGGCCGAGCAGCCGTTCGACGGCGACGCGGTGAAGGGCGCGCAGGAGCGGGCGCGGCTGGCCATGCAGCGCTGGCCCGAGGCGCAGCTCGGCGTCGGCATCGAGGCCGGCCTGAGCTACGTGCCGGAGGCGCAGCAGCACGTCGACGTGACGTGGTGCGCGGTGATGGACCGCGCCGGGCGCTTCACCTATGGGCACAGCCCCGGCTTCACCTACCCGCAGGCCGTCGTGGAGCGGGCGAAGCAAGGTGAGGCGGTGGGCGACATCATGGCCGAGGTGAGCGGCGTGAAGGGCATCGGCCGCAAGCAGGGCGCCGTGGGCTTCCTCACGCGCGGCGCGCTGGACCGGGCGGAGCTGACGCGCAGCGCCGTGCTCCTGGCCCTCGCCCCAAGGCTCCGGCCCGAGCTGCACGGACTGTAGTTCCTCGCAGCCGCGCGCGCCTCCGCGCAGGCAAAGCGTGGCGCGCCCTGCGAGCCGCGGGCCGGCCGCTGCGAAGCCGAGCAGGGAACCGAACGCGTCGGGGCGCGGTCCCGGTCTCGGAGCCTCTTTGTAGCGCCCACGCGCTACGGATTTCGGAGAGCGCGATGCCCACGAAGCCGAGCGTCAAGAGCCACGTGCCCGGGCCCAAGGCGAAGGAGGTCATCGCGCGCGACACCGCGAGCATCGCGACCACGACGAAGACCGCGCCCGTCGTGCTCGACCGCGCGCAGGGCATCTGGCTGCACGGCGTGGACGGCGAGACGTGGATGGACTTCTGCAGCGCCGGGGCCGTGGTGAGCACCGGGCACACCCACCCCAAGGTCGTGAAGGCGGTCCAGGAGCAGGCGGCGAAGTTCCTCCACTTCATGGGCACCGACTTCTACTACGAGAACCAGGTTCAGGTCGCGGAGCGACTGGCCGCGCTGGCCCCGATGAAGAAGGGCAAGGTGTTCTTCTGCAACAGCGGCACGGAGGGCATCGAGGCCGCGCTGAAGCTCGCGCGCTGGGGCACGCGGCGGGGCCAGGTGCTGGGCTTCCACGGCGCGTTCCACGGCCGCACCCTGGGCGCGCTGAGCGTGACCGCGAGCAAGCGCGTGCAGCGCGAGCGCTACTTCCCCATGGTGCCGGGCGTGGTGCACGCGCCCTATCCGAACCCGTACCGCAACACGTGGGGCATCGACGGCTACGCCGAGCCGGCGGAGCTGGCGAACCGCGCCCTCGACTACATCGAGTCGCAACTGCTGGACGCGCTCCTTCCGCCGAGCGAGCTGGCCGCGGTCCTCGTCGAGCCCATCCAGGGCGAGGGCGGCTACATCGTGCCGCCGAAGGACTTCCTGCCCGGCCTGCGCAAGCTGACGAAGGAGCACGGCGCGCTCCTCATCGCCGACGAGGTCCAGACCGGCAACGGCCGCACGGGCAAGTACTGGGCCGTGGAGCTGACGAAGACCGAGCCCGACGTGCTCGTCACCGCCAAGGGCATCGCTTCCGGCATGCCGATGGGCGCGATGGTGTTCCGCAAGGAGCTGGACTGGGGCGCGAACGGCGCGCACAGCAACACGTACGGCGGCAACCCTGTGGTCATGGCCGCGGCGCTCGCCAGCATGGACGTCATCCGCGACGAGAAGCTCGTGGAGAACGCGGCCAAGGTCGGGGAGCACCTGGGCAAGCGCATCCGCACCTGGCCGGGCAAGTTCGACCAGGTTGGCGACGCGCGCGGCGTCGGCTTCATGCAGGCCATCGAGCTCGTGAAGGACAAGCGCGCCAAGGTGCCCGACGTGAAGGCGCGCGACGAGGTCGAGGAGCTGGCGGTGCAGCGCGGGCTGCTCGTGCTCGGCTGCGGCAGGAGCGGCATCCGCATCGCCCCGCCCCTCATCACGACGAAGGCCGAGGTGGACACGGCCATGGACATCCTCGAAGGCTGCCTGCGCGACGTGCTCAAGGGCTGACCGTCGTCGGAGGGGTGGGCAAGGGCGGCGCGTCCCCCCATCCTCTCCAGAGAGGCTTCATGGCCAGCGCGCCGCGTGGCGACGCATGCGCCACGCGGCCGTCCTGCTCTGCCTGCTCCTCCTCGCACCGTTCGCCCACGCGCCGGGGAGCGTGGTGCCGGAGCGCGCGTCGCACCTCCTCAGCCTCGCGGGCGCACCGCACGGCGACGCCCTGCGCGACGCGGTCCGGCTCGCGGAGGCCGCGGCGCCGGGTCGCGCGCTGCCGACGGCGCATCACGCGTCGCCCTCCGCCGCGGCCGAGGCGCTCCTCGCGAGCCGGGGCGTGGCCGGGGATGTGCGCGCGCTGGATGCGCTCCCGCCGCGGAGCGCGCAGGCGTTGACGCAGCTCCTCGACGCCTTCCTCGCCTTCGACGCAGCAGCGCCCCAGCTCGCGGGCGTGCTCGGGCCGCGCGCCGCGCTCCTCGATGCCATGGTGGGCTTCCGCGACGCGCTCGCCGTCGAGGCCGCGCCGCCGCTGCGCCTCCAGGTGCCGGGCGCGTTCGCCTTGGACCTCGCCGGCACGTCGGATGCGTACATCCAGGATTTCGCCCTCCAGATCGACGTCGGCGGCGACGACACCTACCGCAACCACGCCGGCGGCAGCAACGTCGGCGGCAGCGACGCCTGCGCCATCCCGAGCACGGGCCATGGCAGCGCGCTCCTCGACCTCGCGGGCGACGACCGCTACGTCAGCGGGCGGCGGTGCGGCGTGAACGGCGGCGGCTGGCTGGGCGGGGCCGGCCTGCTCGTGGACGCGGCGGGCGACGACGTCTACGCTGCGTGGGACAACGCGGTGAACGGCGGGGCCATCCTCGGCACCGGCCTGCTGCTGGACGCGCAAGGCGATGACACCTACCTCGCCGGCGGCGTCGGCACGAACGGGGGCGCGGCGGAACGCGGCCTGGGCATGCTCCTCGACCTCGCCGGCAACGACCAGTACCTCGCCGGGCCCGTGGGCACGAACGGCGGCGGCGACCTGCTGGGCAGCGGGCTGCTCCTCGACGCCGGCGGCAACGACGCCTACGTCGCGACGCAGATCGGCGTCAACGGCGGCGGCTGGCTCGGCGGCACCGGCATGCTGCTCGACGCGTCCGGGGACGACCGCTACACCGCCGGCCTGCTCGCCATCAACGGCGGGGGCGGCACGGCTGGCATCGGCCTGCTCCTCGACGGAGCCGGGCACGACGCGTACGAGGACTTGGAGGGCGGCTCCGGCGCGGACCGCACCGTCGCGCCGAAAGGCCTCGTCGGGGCGCAGCTCGACCTCGCAGGGTAGGAGAAGGAGAGGTTCCCGCCGCCCGGGGTCGCCGGGCGGCGGGGGTTGGGTTCCGGGCTCTGCAGCCGGCAACGGGCACGTCGCATGGTGCGCGCTGCGCTGCGGCCCCCGGTCCGCGTCGCGTGGCATGAACTGATTCCTCGCGCGCTGGAACCGCGCCCGCCGCATCGGCCGGTCGCGGATACGTCCTCGCGACGCGGAGCGGCGCAGGCGGGAGCAGGGCAGCAAGAAGAAGGATCCCTCCGCGCGCCGGGAACGGCGAGGCGCGCGTAGAGGAGCGAGAGAAGGAGATGCCCGCCGGGGGAACGAGTCGCCGGCGGGGTGGGGCGGATCCGCTTACAGCGGGATCTCGGGGAGCTGGCCGACGTCCGGGATGCCGGGCAGGCCGGGCATCTGCGGGGCGGCGGGGATGCCGAAGGCCAGCGTGTCGGCCTCGTGGCCGTGGCCCTGCTCGTCGGTGTACGCGGCCTGCTGCAGGCCGGCGACGCCGTTGCTCTCCATCCAGATGCTGCCGTCGTCGGCGGCGTAGTACGTGCCGATGGCGTCGGCGAACGGCTGCGCGTCGCTGGGCAGCGCGCTGGTCACGTCGGTCGTGCTGACGAGCGCCGCGGCCATGCTCACGGGCATGGCCAGCAGGGCGAGGGCGCCGAGGGCGATGATGTGCTTCATGCGGGTTTCCTCCAGTCCGGGCAGGCTCGCGCCCGCCGCTGGCCTCCGGTGCCTGGGGCCGGGGATAAGCAGCTTCCGCGCGAGGCTGAACTGCGATAGGAACCCTTCATCGCTGGGTTGCACCGCGCGGACCGGTCCCTCATGCGCTGACGTCGGGCCAGGGCAGGTCCTGGAAGCGACGCTTCCCCGCCAGGAGGTCCTGCAGGACGGGGAGGAGCTCGCGGCGCGGGCCGCGCTTCTGCAGCCCCGAATCGCGCTCCCGGAGCGTCACCGTCTGGTCCTCCAGCGTGGTGTAATCCACGGTGACGCAGAACGGGGTCCCGACCTCGTCCATGCGGGCGTAGCGCTTACCGATGCTGCCGCTGTCGTCGTACCAGGCCATGACGCCGCTGCGCCGCAGGTCCTCCTCGAGGTTGGCCGCGGTCGTGTCCATCTGGTCCTTGCCCATGAGCGGGAACACGCCGACGCTCACCGGGGCCAAGGCCGGGGGGAGGGTGAGCGTGACCCAGTCGCGCGCGCCGGTGCCGCGCTGGAAGCTGGCCTCGAGCAGGCAGTACAGGATGCGGTCCACGCCGTAGCTGGGCTCGATGACGTGGGGCGTGACGTACTCCCCCGCGACCTTCTCCTTCACGCGCTCGACGCGCCACATGTCCGCCGGGACGCGCACGCTGCGCTCCCCGACGCGCACGTCGAGCTCCTGGCCCGCCATGACGGATGCCGGGTCGAGCTCGGCGAGCGCCGCCATGACGGCGGCCGCGTCCTGCTTGAAGTGCTTGCCCACCTTCGGCCGGTCACCCGTGACCTTGTCGTGCTCGACCTCGCGCGCCTGGTCGAACTTGTCGAGGTGCTGCAGGCGCTGGCCGCTGACCTTGCTGTGCGCGTTGAGGTCGAAGTCGGTGCGGTCCGCGATGCCCACGATCTCCACCCAGCCGAAGCGGCCGGACTGGAACTCGCAGTCCCAGGTGTCGGCGGAGTAGTGCGCCATCTCCTCCTGCGCGTGCTGGCGGAAGCGCAGGCGCTCCCCGGGCAGGCCGATGCTCGTCAAGTAGGAATACGTGAGCCAGAGGAAGTAGCCCAAGGCCTCGCTGCCGACGATGGACTTCTGCACCGCGCTGCCGACGGGCATGCGCACCACCTGGCCGGCCTTGACCTCCTCGCGCGTCCTGCCTTGCGCGGGCACGAGGGGCAGCTCCTCCTGGGC
>JAIVGT010000072.1 GCA_020201485.1 Halobacteriales archaeon | reverse complement strand
CACGAGCGGGACGGCGAGCGTGCCCGTCGAAGGCTCCGGCGTGAAGTACGGCACGCGTCTCGACCACGCCCTCGGCCTCGCCCAAGCGACGGGCCTCGACGTGCAGCTCGTGACGAGCGCGGAACCGGTCGTCCTCGCGGGCGACGTCGTGCGGTGACGCGCGGCAGCGCGGTCAGTGCGCCTGCTCCTCGAGCCACTTCTCCGCGTCGAGCGCGGCCATGCAGCCCGCTCCGGCGGCGGTCACGGCCTGCCGGTAGCGTGGGTCCTGCACATCCCCGGCGGCGAACACGCCCTCCACGCTCGTGCGCGTGAAGTTGTGGACCTTGATGTAGCCCACGGCGTTGAGGTCGAGCTGGCCTTCGAGGAACCTCGTGTTCGGCTGGTGCCCGATGGCGAGGAACAGGCCCTCTGCCGGCATGTCCCACTGCTCCACCTTGTGGCCCATGTGCATCTGGCTCTGCGGGTTGCCCTGAGCGTGGCGGACGAGGCGCAGGCCCTCGACCTTGTCCTTGCCTAGCACCTCCGTGACCTCCGTGTTCGGCAGGAAGCCGATCCTGGGGTTGGCGCGGGCGCGGTCGAGCATGATGCGGCTCGCCTTGAACTCCTCCCGGCGGTGGATGACCGTGACCTTCGTGGCGAAGCGGGTGAGGAACGTCGCCTCCTCCATCGCCGTGTCGCCCCCGCCCACGACCGCGACCTCCTTGCCGCGGAAGAAGAAGCCGTCGCACGTGGCGCACGCGCTCACGCCCTTGCCCTGCAGGCGCTTCTCGCTCTCGATGTTGAGCCACTTCGCGCTCGCGCCCGTGGCGACGATGACGCACTTCGCCGTGATGTGCTGCCCGTCGACCCAGAGCTGGAAGGGCCGCTGCGAGAAGTCGACCTTCTCCACGTCCTTCTCCACGATGTCCGTGCCGAAGCGCGCCGCCTGCTGCTTGAACAGCTCCATCATCTCCGGGCCCTGGATGCCCTGGGGGAAGCCGGGGTAGTTCTCCACGTCCGTGGTCAGCATGAGCTGGCCGCCGAACTGGTAGCCGCCGACGAGCAGGGGCTTGAGGTTGGCGCGCGCAGCGTAGAGCGCCGCGGTGAGCCCGGCGGGGCCGGAGCCGACGATGACGAGGTCCCGGACCTGCGTGTCCTGCGCGCCCACGCGGAGCCCACGCTTGCCGGGCTATTTGAGGGTTCACCAGGATTTCGCGTGGAAGGTGAGCAGGGGAGCGCGCGGAAACCCTCAAGCGTGGCCGACCCGTTGCCGGCGCGTGCGCGTCACCGACATCCATGTGCACATCCAACCCTGGGAGCTGCTGAAGCCGGAGGCGCTCGCCTTCATCCAGCACGGGCATCCGCACGACGCGCAGACCATCCGCGGCTTCCTCCAGAGCCCGGACAAGCTCCTCGCCTACATGGACCAGCAAGGCGTGCACCGCTGCGGCCTCATCAACTACCCCGCGCCGGACACCCTCGGCTTCACGGAGAAGGTCAACGACTTCGTCGCGCAGTACGTGAAGGGGCACGAGGACCGCTTCATCGCCTTCGGCGGGCTCGACCCGCGCCGCGGGACGGCCGAGGAGGCCCGCGCGCAGGTGCGCGCGCTGCGCGACAAGGGCATCCGCGCGCTCAAGGTCCACCCGCCGCACCAGGTCGTGGCGGCGAACGACTATCTGCGCGGCAACGCGAAGCTGCGCGGCATGTACGAGGCGGCGCAGGAGCTGGAGATGCCGGTCATGGTGCACACGGGCACGAGCCTGTTCCCGGGCGCGCGCAACGCCTTCGCCGACCCCATGGCGCTGGACGACGTGTGCCAGGACTTCCCCGACCTGCAGGTCGTCATGGCGCACGGGGGAAGGGCGCTGTGGACGCGCGAGGCGGGCTTCCTGCTCCGCCGCTTCGAGAACCTCTGGCTCGACCTGAGCAGCATCCCGCCGCAGCGCATCCCGGAGTGGTTCCCGAACCTCTTCGACATCCGGGAGCGCGTGCTCTACGGCAGCGACTGGCCCGGGCCGGGCGTGAAGCAGCTCGGCGACAACATCCGGCGCTTCCAAGAGGAGCTGGCCCTGGCCCGGCCCCTCCTGGAGCTCATCTTCGAGGAGAACGCCGCGCGCCTGTTCCCGGAGGCGTGACGATGCGGAGCGAGGCCGAGGTGGAGAAGCAGCTGGCGTGGGCCCTGGGCATGCTGCGCAAGCACGGGCACCAGTACGATGCGGGCTACGCCGACGCGCTGGCCTGGCTCCTGGGCAAGCCGGCTCCGAGCAAGCAGCCCGAGGGCCTGGAAGGCGCCTAATCCTCCGCCTGGCCGGTCAGCTCGACGAAGCGGCGCACCATCGCCTCGTAATCGTAGAATCATAGCGCGAGTCCCGCGGGGCGCGGTCATGGTACGCCTTGCGCGTCAGGGCGTCGGCCTCGGCGTTCTGCCCGCGCGGCACCCATTCCCACGCGACGGGCATGGGCAGGAGCTTCGCGCGCTCCGCGAGCAGGGCGTGCAGGGGCGCGCTCCGGCCGCCGCGCACGCGCCGCTCGCCGCGCACCTGGCGCACCATGAGCAGGCTGTCGCTGCGGACGGTGGCGCGCGCGATGCCGTCTGCGTCGCAAGGAGCCATTCCACGGCGGCGATGCCGGCGGCGTACTCGGCGACGTCGCTCGTAATGTCCTCGCCCGCGACCGCGTACAGCACGTCGCGCAGCTCCCCATCCCCCCGTACGACCACGCCGTGGGTGGCGACGCGCCGCTTCGCGAAGCGGGGCTGGCACAACCCGTCGCACCACAGCTCGGCGTGCACGCGCGGCGATGCGCGCGGAGGTACAAGAGGGCACCAGGGCCAATCCCCCGCGCACCAGCCCCTTCCTACTGAGCAGCCACGTCCACGCGCAACTCGTCCGAAGCGAAGGTCCCGCCATCCACCTTCGCCTCGCCCCGCAGATAGTACGTGCCCGCCGTCTCGAACGTGCACTGGATATCCGTCTCCGCGGGCACCGCGCCTTGGCTTGGGGTGCACCTTCCCGAGTACCAGGTCGGGCTCCAGTCCGGGTTGCTCGCCGTCGCGTAGTGGATGTGGAGATGCGGCGAATCGGCCGACGGCCCCGTGACGGACAGCCGGAAGGTCGCAGGCTCGCCTGCGTGGAGCTGGGCGGGAGCCGTGACCGTCACGCGGCGCAGAGGTTCCTGCGAAGTGTCGCCGGCCGCGCCCCTTTGGACGACGACCTTGACTTCGCTGGACACGAAGACGCCTTCGGCCGCCGTCGCCCCGCCGAAGGCCTCGCCACGAAGGTAGTACTCGCCGGCCGCCGCGAAGGTGCAGGGGATGGTGACGTCTGCCGGGACGTGCCCGGACCGCACCTCGCATGCGCCCGTGTAGATGCTGGTGTCCCAGTGGTCCGACGACCGCCGGGCGTAATGGATGTGGAGGTGCTCCGAATCGAAGGGCACGCTGGAACGCACCGACAGCGCGAATGGCGTGGCCGCGCCTGCCGTGGCGATGGCCGGGCCGGCCAAGGTGACGGACGCGTCCACTTGGTCTGCGCCCCCCTGGTCTGCGCCGCCCGCGCGCGGCGGGGCGCCAGGCCCTCCCGAACAGCCTGCGACCAAGGTCGCGACCAGCGCGAGCGCCCATATCCACGGCGGCGGCATCCGCGACGGTCGCATGCGGGCGTTGAGCGCCGTGGCCGGCCATAATGCTTGGCTCATCGCTCGGACGAGGGCGACTCGGTTCCACGACCGGAGTTCGAAGCCGGGTCGTGGAACCCACGCGGGGCCGGGAGAGCGACATCCGCGCCGGCAAACCCTACGGCGCGCGTCCCCGATGGCGCGCCCGGACGAGGTTGCGGACCCACAAGGCGCAGGCTTACACCGTCGCCATCGACTGCACCGAGGCCGCCTCCTCGGGGGAGCTGACCGGGCCGGCCGAGGCGAGGCTCGCCTCCTCCACGGGCCGCGCGTCCGGCGTCGATGCTGCCATGCTGCAACCAACGGCGGGCAGAAGGACGAGCATTGCGGACGAACGTCTTGGGGGCGGCGGGCACGTTGCCGTCCTGCCGCGCGGGCTCACCCGTCCGTTCGGCATCCCGACGGGAGCCGACGGTTCCGCCGCGCGTGCGGAAATCCGCCGGGCGCGGTGGCCGGGCTCCGGCGCTCCGTTCCTTGCATCGGCACGGCCGGGGGCGGCGCATCCCGGGCGGCGACCGGCAGCGTGCACCGGCTGCGCCAGCAAGGCCAAGGCACCGTGCGTCGAGCAGGCGCGCATGGGCGAGAAGGACACGGTCGGCAAGGGCAACGTGAACAAGGACATCGAGGAGCGCCGGAACGTTGGCGGGGAGTCGGGCGAGGGCGGCCGGGAGCAGACCGGCCAGGATGGGCAGCAGGGCCAGCAGGGCCAGCAGGGCCAGCAGGGCTCGCAAGGCGGCTCGCAGGGCCAGGGCGGGCAGTCCAGCCAAGGCGGAAGCCAAGGCCAGCAAGGCACGCAGGGGAAGAGCCAGCAGCGGAAGGACACGGAGGACCAGTAGGCGGTCCGCGTCCGGCGGGGCGAGCCGGTTGCCTCCCAGCCGGCGCGACGATCCCCTCTCGCCTGGCGTTGCCGGGGCCCGCGCGCGCTACGCCGCGGGCAGCGTGACCCAGAACGTCGCGCCCTTCCCTGGGCCGTCGCTGGCCACGCCCACCTCGCCGCCCATGACGCGCACGAAGCTGCGCACCACGTACAAGCCCAGGCCGTGGCCGGCGTCCAGGCGCGGCGCGCGGCCGAGCTGCGTGAACGGCTGGAACAGCCGCTCCAGGTCCGCGGGCTTGATGCCGACGCCCGTGTCGCGGACCTCGATGCGCACCGCCGCGCCCTCGGGCCGGGCGCGCACCGTGACGCGTCCGCCGCGCGGCGTGTACTTCACGGCGTTCGACGCCAGGTTGTCCAGCACCTGCCCGAGCCGCGTGGGATCCGCGCGCACGCGCAGCCCGGGGGCGATGTCGGCCACGAACGCCACGCCCGCCTCGTCCGCCAGCGGCCGGAACGCCTCGGCGGCGTGCTGCACGAAGACCTCCACGTCGCAGTCCTCCATCTCCAGGACGAGCTTGCCCGCCTCGAGGCGCGACAGCATGAGCAGGTCGTCCACGAGCCGGCTCAGGCGGTGCAGGTTGCGGTCCAGGATGGCGAGCGAGCGCTCGATGCGCGGGTCGGGGAAGCGCCCCAGCTGCGACCTCAGCAGGTCCACCTGCAGGCGGAGGGGCGTGAGGGGCGTGCGCAGCTCGTGCGCCGCGGCGTTCACGAACTGCGCGCGGAAGACCTCCCGCTGCTGCGCCTCCTGCAGCCGCTCGCCCTGCACCGCCTCGGCGATGCGCGCCGCCTCCGCCGCGCGGCTGGCCGTGAGGTCGCGCGTGACCTTGGCGTAGCCCTGCAGCGTGCCCTCGGCGTCGAACAGGGG
>JAIVGT010000192.1 GCA_020201485.1 Halobacteriales archaeon | reverse complement strand
GCCCTGCTCCTGGAGGGCGCGGATGCGCGCCGCCTTCTCCGCGGGCGGGACCTCGGCCAGGACCTGCGCGATGCCGAGCTTGCGCGCGACCTCGCCGGCGGTGCGCGGGTTGTCCCCGGTGAGCATCGCCACCTCCAGGCCCATCGCCTGCAGGGCGCGCACCGCCTCGCGCGCCTCGGGCCGGACCTGGTCCGCGACCGCCAGCAGGCCGAGGAGCTTCCCGCCGCCCGCGACGAGCATCGGCGTCTTCCCCTGCTCCTGCAGCTTCTCCAGGGCCGGCTCGGCCGCTCCCACCGGCAGGCCGCGCGCGCGCAGGAGCCCGGCGTTGCCGACGAGGACCTCCTGGCCCTGGACGCGCGCCAGCACGCCGCCGCCCGCGACGGCCTCGAAGCGCCCGGCGGGGAGCAGGACCAGCCCGCGCTGGCGGGCGGCGCGGACCACGGCTTGGCCCAGGGGATGCTCGCTGCCCAGCTCGGCCTGCGCGGCGAGGAGGAGCACGTCGCGCTCCGTGCCCTCGAAGGCGACGATGTCCGTGACCTCGGGGTGGCCCAGGGTCAGCGTGCCCGTCTTGTCGAACACGACGATGTCCACGTGCCGGGCGCGCTCCAGGAACTCCCCGCCCTTGATGAGCACGCCGCGCTGCGCGCCGAGGCTCGTGCCCACGACGAGGGCGGCGGGCGTGGCCAGGCCGAGGGCGCACGGGCAGGCGATGAGCAGCACGGACACGAGCGCGGTGAAGGCGAACGGCAACGGCCTGCCCAGGGCGAGCCAGCCGGCGAAGCTGGCCAGGGCCACGAGCGCGACGATGGGCACGAACCACGCGCTCACCACGTCCACGAGGCGCTGGATGGGCGCGCTTGCCGTCTGCGCCTCCTCCACGAGCTGCACGATGCGGGCGAGCGCCGTGTCCTGGCCGACGCGCGCGGCGCGGATGTGCAGCAAGCCTTGGCGGTTCATCGTGCCGCCGATGGCCTCGCTGCCCGGCTCCTTGTCCACGGGCATGGCCTCGCCCGTGAGCAGGCTTTCGTCCACGCTGCTCGCGCCTTCGGCCACGATGCCGTCCACCGGGATGCGCTCCCCGGGCCGCACGACGAGCACGTCCCCCGGCAGGACCTCGCCGATGGGCACCTCGTGCTCCTCGCTCCCGCGCAGGACGCGCGCCGTCGTCGGCTGCAGCTCCAGGAGCTTGCGCACAGCCTCGCTCGCCTTGCGGCGCATCAGGTGCTCCAGCCAGCGGCCGAGGAGGACGAAGCCGAGCACGATGGCCGCGACCTCGAAGTAGAGCTGCTGCTGGCCGGGCACGAGCAGGTCCGGGTCCAGGACCTCGAGGGCGCTGAACAGCCAGGCGGCCAGCATGGGGGCGGCCATGAGCAGCGCGCCGCTGGCCAGCGCGAACGCGGCGAGCAGCTTCGTCCGGCGCAGCTCGCGCTCGGGCTCGGTGAACTGGCGCAGGCAGGCCTGGCTGCAGAAGTAGTACGTCGGGCCGCGCACCGTCGCCTGCAGCGCGTCGGGCGCGATGCGCACCTGCATGCCGCACACCGGGTCGGTCGCGGTGCCGTGCAGGGCTGGCGGAGACTCGCCGAGGAACGTCGCGCGGCAGCCCGGGTTGCAGAAGTGGTACGTGACGCCGTCGCGCTCGGCCGAGAGCGCGCTGGCCGGGTCCACCACCATGCCGCACACCGGGTCGCGCGCCACGCCCGGCGAGCGGAGCACGGCTACTTAAGCCCGGGCGCACCGCGCGGTCACGCGATGAGGCCGGCCGCCTGGCACCGGGGGCAGGTGGCGCGGAACGGCCGCGTGCCCTCCGTCTCGAACACGTTCCCGCAGCTCGGGCACTGCAGGCGCACCCATTCCCGGCTGGCCAGCGGGTTGACGGGCTCCGCGTGCGCGGCGCGCCTCGGCCGCTTCGTGCTCAGGACGCGGCTGTTCGCCAGCAGGACCATGCCGTACAGGCCGATGACCACGCCGGCGATGGCGAGGTAGAAGAACGCGATGTCGTAGGCGAAGCTGCCGCTGAAGCTCACGAGGACGAGCACGATGCCCAGGACGCCGAGCGCGATGCCCAGCCGCACGCTGAGCGCCTTGCTCTGCGGGAGGATGCGGACCACGGCCACGCGTGCGCGACCGCGCCCTGCCGCATGAAGGTTACGGAGGGTTCCAGCGTGACGCGCGAGCCGGCCTCGCGCCGGGGCGCGATGCTGGCCTCACCTCATCAGCGGCAACTCCACGAAGAAGCTCGAGCCCTTCCGTCGTGGCCTGGCTGAACGGCAGGAACAACCGATGCAGGTTCTCGGCGGGGATGCCGGCGCCCGTGTCCACGACCTCGACCCGGGCCATCCCTTCCCTGCGGTGCGCGGTCAACCGCACGGATCCGCCGGCGGGCGTGAACTTGATGGCGTTGTCCAGGAGATTGCCCAGGGCCTGGTCCAAGCGCTGGGCATCCGCCACGACTGGGAGCTGCTCCTCGACCTGGCATTCCAGGGCGACCCCTTTCTTCCGCGCGAGCGGCGCCGCGCTCGCCCCGGCGGCGCGGGCCGCTTCGGCCACGTCCACGCGCTGGAGGTTGAGGGCCAGCTTGCCGCCCTGGAGACGCGTCGCGTCGAGGATGTCCTGGCTGAGGAGGATCATCCGTTCCACATTCCGGCCCATGACCTGGAACGAGCGCTCTTGAGAGGCGCTCAGCTTCCCCATCGAGCCCTGGAGCAGCTCGAGCTGCAGCCGCACGGCGGTGAGCGGCGAGAACATGTCGTGGGCGGCGACGGCGACGAGCTGGGAGATCTCCACCGGCGACTCGGGCTCCTGCCGGCCGTCCGCCCGCAGCACGCGCATCTCCTCCTCACGGACGTCGCCGGCCGCGCGCAGCTCGGCGATCTCGGCCCGCTGCGACCGCCCTTGGTGGCGCAGCCGCGCGAGCTCCTCCGCGCTCTCGGCCACCTCGCGGAGGACGGCCAGGATGTACGTCCCATCGAGCCGGGCGTCCTCGACCGGGCAGAGATGGACCTCCAAAGGCACGTGGCGGCCATCCTTGGCCTTGGCCGGCGTGATGAACACCTCGTTCCCCGGCAGGGTCGCCCCGTGCTGCGTGGTCACGGCGCGCAGGCGCTCCTGCGCGGCCGGGTCGGGGAACAGGTTCTCGAAGGCCATCTTGGCCGCCTCATCCGGGGTGTAGCCCAGGAGATGGGCCGCCGCCTCGTTCCACAGCACGACGC
>JAIVGT010000071.1 GCA_020201485.1 Halobacteriales archaeon | reverse complement strand
GGCATGGCGCGCTGTTTGCTGGAGCTGTACTCCGACGGCCTGTGCGAGCCCGTGAACCCCGGCGGCACCGCCATCTGGGCGTTCGTCGCGCGCGAGGACGGGAAGCGTGCCCACGAAGCGGCGGGCGTGCTCGGGGCAGGGAAGGGCATGAGCAGCAACTACGCCGAGAGCTACGCCGCCCTCGAAGCGCTGCGCTGGGCGCTGCGCGAGCGCGCCGGGCAGCCCTTCGTGCATCGCGTGGACTCGGAGTTCGTCACGAAGGCCAGCATCGGCAAGGCAAAGCCGGGCGAGGCGGAGACGGCGCGCGTCGTGGAGGAGCTGCGCGGCAGCTTCCAGCCCCTGCACGCGTCGGGCTTCGCCCGCATGGAGTGGATCCCGCGCGAGCTGAACCACGAGCCGGACGTCCTCGGCTGGAACTTGTACATGGAAGTGGACGGGCGCACCCCCCGCTTCGGGCCGCGCGCCCGGTGAGCCGCGCGCAGGCAAAGCTCTTGACGCGCCAGCCGCATCGGCGGGCGTGGCGGGGGGCGCTCGGCGATGACGCTGCTGCCGGACCTGGGCCACGTCGTCGACGCTGGGAGCGGCGTGCTCCTCCTCGCCCTCGGCCTGTGGGTGGGCCGGGTGCGGAACGCGCAGCGCGCGACCCTGGCCCTGGCCCTGTTCAGCGTCGGCTTCGGCCTCATGCTCGTCTTCGGCAACGTGTTGAGCGGCGACGACCCGCTGGCCCCCGTGGCGCAGGCCGTGTCGGTGGTGCTTGCTCTTCCCGCCATCGCCGGGCTGCTCGCCCTGTCCCTCCTCTTCCCCCGGCCGCTGTCGCCGCGCGAGCGCCGCGTCGCTGGGGTCCTGGGCCTCGGCGTCCTCGCGCCCTTCGCCGCCTGGCTTCCGGCGTACCTGGGCGAGCCCCCCGTCGCGCTGAGCCTCGTCACCGGCCTGTACCCGTTGGAGTTCGCCTTCGCCTTCGCCATCCTGCTCTTCGCCTTCCGCTTCGCCAGCGCCTCCGGCCCCAGCGCCCCGCGCGAGCGCCAGCTCTGCGCGCTCATGGCTGCGGCGCTGCTGCCGTGGCCGGCGCTTTTCGCCATGACGCGGCTGGGCGGCGAGGCGGGTGCGCTGCTGCGCGACGGGAACGGCATCACCGTCCTCCTCACGCAGCGTCCCGGGCTGCTGTTCGGGCTGGAGCACTTCCTCGTCCTCGTCGCGGCGTGCGGCGTGTGGCTCGCGCACGCGGCGCGCGCCGGGCCCCCGGCCTCGCGCACCGCGCGCACCGTCGCCCTGCTCACCATCGGCGCGCCCGTCCTGGCCGAGGCCGTGCTCGCGTCGCCCCTGAACACGAGCGGCACGTCCGGCCTGTACGGGGCCGCGCGCATCGCGACGGTCGCGGCGCTCGCCTACGCCATGCTGCGCCACCGGCTGTTCGACCTCGACCTGCGCGTCAAGGGCACGATGCAGCGCGGCGCGCTCGTCGCCATCGTCATCGGCGCGTTCCTCCTCGCCGGCCAAGCCGGCTCCATGCTGGGCGGGCCGGCCGCGGGCGCGGCCCTCGGCGTGCTCGTGCTCGCCGGTCTCGTCCTCGCGCTGCGCCCCCTGGAAGGTCTCGCGGCGCGGCTTGCCGATGCGGCGATGCCCGGGGTGAGCGACACGCCGGAGTACCTCAACCTGCGGAAGCTGGAGGTGTACCGCGCCGCCCTGGAGCAGGCGGCAGCGTCCGGCACGCTCGGCGAGCCGGGACGCGACGGGGCGCTGGCGCGGCTGCGCGACGAGCTCGGCCTGAGCGAGCGCGACCACCACATCCTCGCCTATGCGGCGCGCACCGGGGCGCAGGCGGCGATGCTGGAGCTGGAGGCGGGCGCGCTGCTCCTCGGCCGGTACCGCGTGCAGCGCTTCCTGGGCGAGGGCGCGCACGGGCGCACCTACCTGGCGCGGGACGAGCGGGGCGGGCACGACGTCGTGCTCAAGGCCATCCGCCCGGACAAGGCCGGCGACCCGAGCCTGCTGCGCGAGGCGCGCGCCATCGCCGCGCTCCGCCATCCGCACGTCGTCCGCCTCCTCGAGGCGCAGCAGGCGCGCGACGCGGTGTTCCTCGTCATGGAGTTCGTCGAAGGGGGGTCGCTGCGCCAGCGGCTCGACCGGGGCCCGCTCGCGCCGCACGAGTTCGGCCGCGTCGCCTCCGGCCTGCTCGCCGCGCTCGGCGCGGTGCACGCCGCGGGCATCGTGCACCGCGACGTGAAGCCGAGCAACGTGCTGCTCACCGCGAACGGGGAGGCGAAGCTCGCAGATTTCGGCATCGCGCACCTCCCCGGGCTGGAGACCACGGTCGGCGGCGCGTCGGGCGGGAGCGCGGTGGGCACGATCAAGTACATGAGCCCGGAGCAGGCGAAGGGCCGCAAGGTCACGCCGCGCAGCGACCTGTTCAGCGCCGCGGCCACGCTGTACGAGGCGTGGACGGGCAAGCCCTACCTCGCGCCGGGGACGCGGGAGAGCGCCATCGAGCTGCAGATGCGCGCGGCGGCCGGCCAGCCTTTCCGCGCGCGCGTCGAGCCGCGCGCCCTGCGCGCCTGGTTCGCCAAGGCCCTGGACCCCGATCCGGCGCGGCGCTTCCCCGATGCCGAGGCGATGCGCGCGGCGTTGGACCGCGCGCTGCGCGTGGTCCCGCTCAGGCCGGGATGAAGCTCAGCAGGGAGCGCCCGACGCCGATGACGTCGCCCGGGCGCAAAGCGCGCGATGCGCCGCGCGCCAGCGGCACCCAGTTCACGCTCGTGCCGTTCTTGCTGCCCAGGTCCGCGACGGCGAAGCGCCCGCCGCGCTCCGTGAGCACCGTGTTCTCCAAGCTGACGAACGGGTCGTAGTCGAGCGCGACCGGCAGCCCGCGCCGCCGGCCGATGAGCCATTGCCCGCCCTGCGCGCTCGCCTTGTCCAAGGGGAAGGCCTTGCCCTCGTACACGCCGTGGACGAGGACGAGCCGCGGCCCCTCGGCCTCCGCCGCGGGCGAGCTCCCGGCGAGCGTGCCCGTCGCGTCGCCGATGGGCCCGCGCCCGGCGTACATCGTGCTCAGCCGGCGCAGCTCCTCCGTGAGCTCGTACAGCTTCAGCGAGTTCACCACGTACTGCGGCACCTTGCGCCCGCCCTGCTCGACGCTCTCCGACTTGATGAGGTCGGCCTCGACGAGCTTGTCGAGGTGCGCCTGCACCGTCTGCCGCGCCGCGGGTCGCCCGGGCACCTGCCCGCTCTCACGCCGCCGGGGCGAGACCTTCAGCTCGCCGAGCGTGTGGGGGAAGCGCAGCTTGTCCAGCAGCTCCAGGCGCATCGGGTACGCCAGGGCCTCGAGGAAGTCCGCGAGCGTGGCGTGGTCCACGGGCCGGTCGTGGGCGGCGGGCACGCTGGCGAGAGCGGGATCTCGGAATATACGCCTTCCTCCGGCCGGGGGACGGTGCGGGGCGGGGATAAGGGACGTGAGCGAACTTCCTGCGGAGGAGGCTGCGCGCATCCTCTGCCAGCAAACTTCCTGACGTGGTATTAGCCGGCGGCCGCGCCTGGCCGGGCCGCAGCGCGAGGCGCTGGAGGCTTGGACATGGTGCGGAAGGCGTTCGGCGGGCTGGTCGTGGCGTGCATCGCGGTCATGATGGTCGTTCCCTCCGGGCTGCTGGCGACGATGGCCGCGCCCCTCCCGGCCCTGGACGGGGCGGGCGCGCACGGGCTGGTCCCGGACGCGACGAAGCAGCGCTTCGTCCACACCTGGCAGCAGCGCCTGGCCCAACCCGGCTGGTTCGAGGCGTACATGAAGCGCAGCGATGCCGTGCAAGACGAGTTCTCCGCGCTCCCCAAGGAGCACAAGCAGGAGCTGGCCCGCGCCCTGTTCGACGACATCGCGCAGAGCGACCCGCGCCTGCGGGCCGACCTCGCCGCCCGCGGACCCGAGGACCGCGCCGCGCACGTCGCGGCGTCGGCCAGCGTGCTGTACGGCATCCTCTTCGACAAGGATGCGCTCGCGGAGAACTGGCAGCCCGCGCCGGAACAGGTCGCGCAGGAGCCGGCGAGCGCCCCGGTGCGCGACCCGCTCACCGGCGAGGTGCTCGCTTCCCCGGAAGCGCTCGAGGCCCGCCTCGCTGCCCAGCGCACCCCCGGGCCCGTCGAGCTGCCCGCGACGCTGGCCGACGTCGTCGCGCCGCCGGCCGGAACGGATGCGCCAGCCGCGCGCCGGGCCAACGTGGTCGCGCCCGAGCCCTTCGCGAGCACCGCCTCCGCCACGCCGCCCTGGTCGCTCGATGCGGACGTGCGCGCGAGCCCCGATGCCTCGCCCTCGCCGAAGCCGGCGGATGGCGGCCAAGGCCCCGCGCTCCCCGATGCGCTCCGCGACATCCTTGCCTTGCCCGCGGTGTCGTTCGAGCTCGCCCCGGCCGAAGTGCCGGTCGCCGTCACGCCCCTGCCCGCGCTCGCGCCCCTGCCCGGGCCGACGCCGGACGCCGTGCCTGCGGACCCGGTCGCCTTCGTGCAGGCGCTGACGTACGTGGCGTGCGGTCAGATGGCCGGGCACGCCGTCGTGTGCTCGCCCTCGGCCATCGCGTTCGGGGTTCCCGTCACGCTCGACCTCGACCAGTCGCCGGTCACCGGCCTTGCCGGACAAGAGGTCGCGGTCGAGCTGGCCCCGGTCCTCGTGCCGAACGCGCCCCCCGTCCCGCCCGCCGTGTCGCAAGCCACCCTCGACCAGGTCGTGCGCGAGAACGTGCCCCCGGGCGTGGGCGTGACGCTGCGCGTGCAGGACCTCGACCCGACCGCCCTCGTGACCGGCCCGCACCTCCCGGCGCGCGTCTGGGTCGTGTACCGCGTCGCGAACCCGAGCGGGGCCTCGGACAAGGTGCTGCGCGTGGGCTTCGACGGCCTGGCCAGCACGCTGCCCGTGGCCAGCACGGCCCTGGCCAGCGTGTACGACCTGAACGCGCTGCTGCAGGGCCGGCTCCTGGCGCGCCTCAACCTCACCTTCGACCAGCCCGGGGCGTCGGTCGCGGTGTTCGGCGAGATGAGCGACGGCACGGGCACGGAGCGCGTGACGATGGGCTTCACCCCGCCGCCGAGCGCGTGCAGCTCCGACGTGGACGCGCGCCTGGACGGGGCGCAGGCCGTCGTGCAGGTCGCCTGCCCGAGCCGGCCGGTCGCGGACATCACCTACGAGGCCGGCACGACGCGCGCCTCGGCGCGGCTCGACAGGCTGCCCTCGAGCGCCAGCGTTGCGTACCAGAAGGTCAGCGACAGCGAGACGCTCCTGCACTACCACGCGTCCTCGACCATCGGCACCGTCTCCGCCACCTACGCGACGTCGAGCGCGTCGAGCGCGAGCGCCGGCAGCGTGACCATCACCAGCCTGCCCGACGACATCGTGCTCGACCTCCAGCCGGGCTCGGGCAAGGGCAGCGC
>JAIVGT010000070.1 GCA_020201485.1 Halobacteriales archaeon | reverse complement strand
GCGCGGGCAAGGCGCTCGTCTACCAGCTGCGGCCGCCTCAGTAGCGCACGAGGGCGTCGAGCTGGAACGGCACCTGCGCCCCGCTCGTGCGCGCGACGACCAGGCTCCACGTGCCCGGGCTGTGCCCGCTGAGGACGCTCGCGTCGGCGCGGAGCACGCCCTGCAGCGCGCCCTGCGCGCCGGGGGACGGGCCGGCCGGCTGCTTCGCCACGACGTTGCCCGCCGGGTCGAGGAGGCGCACTTCCACGCCGTTCAGCCCGAGCGCGCCGTCGAAGCTGACGCGGGCCGTGACTTCGCTGGGCCCGTCGCGCACCGTGAGGGGGAACCCCTGCTCCTCCTGCGCCAGGAGCGCGACCTGGCCCTGCTGCGCGCCGAGCGACTCGTCCACCGCGAACGGGAGCTGCCCGATGCCGCTCGCGCCCTGCGCGTCGGTCGCGGTGAGCGTCACGAGGTAGCGCCCGCCGTGCTGGAAGGCGTGCTGGGCCGTGGTCGTGAGGCTTGTGCTCCCGTCCGCGAAGTCCCAGCGCAGGCTCGTCGGTTGGCCTTCGGGGTCAGCCACCTGCGCCTGGAATGTCAGCTCCCCGCCGGCGAGTCCGCGCGTGGCGGGCTGGCCCTGCTGGAGCACGGCGATGGTGACCGCGGGCGGCTGGTTGTCCGTGACCGTGAGGAGGAGCGTGTCCGTGCCCCGCGCGCCGGCCGGGTTCGCCGCGCCCAGGGTGACGGTGAAAGAGCCGGCGCTGCGGAAGGCGTGCGTCGCGGCGCTGCCGACGGCGTGCGCCCCGTCGCCGAAGTCCCAGGTGAAGACCAGGGGCAAGCCCTGCGGGTCGTGCGAGCCCTGCGCGCTGAACGCGACGGGCAGCCCGACGGCGACGAGCGTGGGCGAGGCCCGGATGCGCGCGACCGGGTCGAGGACCTTCAGCGGCTCGGGCTGGAAGCCCAAGGCCTGCTTGAACTGCGGCATGTTGTCGACGCCGAGGCAGCCGCTGAGGCTGACGGCCACGAAGAGCGCCGCGAGCGTGATGGCTGCGCGCATGTGCATCCCGGCTCCGCCAAGATGGCAAGCCCGCGATAAAATTAGCGTTCCTTGCGCGCCCCGAACAGCGGCCGCTTCTCGCGCGCCGCCCCCCGCCGCTCCGGCTTCGGCAGCGCATCGACCTCGCGCTGCTTCGCCTCGCCCTCGAGGCGCTCGCGGATGTCCCGCTCCAGCTGTTCCTCCTCCCCCACGACGTGCAGCCCCGCGGCCTGGAAGCGCTCCGCCAGCCCCACCGCCAGCTCGTCCTCGGCTTGGGCGCTGGCGCGGAACGTGAGCAGGTACAGGAGCGCCGCCAGCCCGAACAGCGGCCAGAGCAGCAGCGCCGCGTAGAAGAACATCTGGCTCGGCGGCGACGCGCCGAGGAGCACGACGGTGGCGAGCACGCTCAACCCGGCGATGGCCCAGTACGCGCGTCGCGCCGCCGTGGCCCAGACCTGGACGAGCACCTCGGCGTTGGCATCGCCCATGGGCTGGTACACGCCGACGTAGCCGCCGCGCCGGAACGAGCCGCCGCTCCCCAGGCCGTCGAACGTCGTGCGGCTGTGCGTCACTTCGCGCAGCCGCGCTCCGCGCTGCTGCAGGTCCTCGCGCGCCCAGCGCGCCAGGTCCGCCTGCTTCGCCTCGGCGACGCGCAGCGTGCGGGGCACGGCAGTTCGAAGCTGGGCCGCGTATTCAAGCTATCGGATGGATGGCCGGCAGCGGCAGCAGGTCGGCCCCGCCGACGGCCGCCGCGCCCCCTTCGGCGTGGCCCGACGCGCTCACCGCAACGCACACCGCCCCCTCGCACCGCGCCTCCCCGGCCAGGCTCAGGGCGGCCGTCTTGCCCGCGCTGCCCTGGCCCGCGACCGCGATGCTGCCGGAAGCGTTGCCTGCGCCGGACACGGCCACCCTGCCTCCCTCCGCCGGCCCGGTGCCGCTGAGCGCGAGCGCGCCGCTCCCCGTCGTGCTCGCGCCCGTCCCGCTGATGGCCGGGCACGCCGCGCACGCCGCGTCGCCGAGCGCGGACGCGGCGAGGTGCTGGTGCGCCTCCGCCTCGCCCCCGGCGCTCACCGCATAGCTCCAGGCGTAGGCATCGCCCGTGCCGCTCACCGCGAGCACGTAGCCATCGGCGTCCCCCGTGCCGCTGACCGCGGCCCCGGACACGCAGACCGCGGCGCACATGCCGGTCGCGGCGCTGTCGCCCTGCGCGCTCACCGCCAGCAGCTCGCACGTCGTATCGCCCGCGCCCACGCACACCGGCAGCGCGGCCGCGGACCAGAGCGTGCCGAACGCAAGAGCCGCCGCCAGGAGCCAGGCGCGCATGGGCGCGCAGGGGCCGGCGAGCACGTGAGCCTTGCGCCGGCCCGGGTTGGCTCAGAACCCGACGTGGCCCTCCACCGTGAGGAACGCCTTGCTCCGCAGGTGGATGTTCGGGATGTTCTTCGCGCGCAGGCGGGCGCGCAGGATCTTGTCGTTCGTGACGACGATGGCGTTGAGCTTCTCCGCCAGGCGCAGGATGCCCGTGTCGGCGGAGTCGCCCGACTTCACGACCTGGAACGTGCCCGCGAGCCGGATGGCCATGAGCGCCTCGCCCCGGTCCTTGCCCGTCATGCTGCGCGCCAGGTTCTGCAGCTCGCCCACGACGATGTCGGGCACGACGATCTCGTACGGCACGTCGATGATGCGGTGCAGCTCGTTCTCGATGTCCACGCTGAACTGGAACTGCATGAGGAGCGCGTTGCTGTCGAGGAGGATGAACCGCTTCTGCAGCCGGCCCTCCTCCGGCGGGGGCAGCTGCGCCGCCAGCTCCTCGGGCGTGATGACGCGCAGCTCCGGCAGGGGCGGGATGGGCTCGGGCGCGAACTGGGCCGAGGACTCCTCGAGCACGAGCTTCGGCGGCCGGGGCGCGGGCAGGGCGCGGGGCTTGGGCTGCGGCTTGGCCTTGCGCGGCGGCGGGCCGCGCTTCGGCTTGCCCTTCGCCGGCTTGCCCCGCTTGCCCGCCATCAGCGCACCACGCCGTAGCCGATGAGGCGCCAGCGCGCCCCGATGCGGCGCGAGATGGCGGCCCGCGCGCCGGGCTCGGCGATGACCGGCAGCTTGAGCTGGACGTCGACCTCGTCCTTGCGCGCGCTGCTGACCACGCCCACCGTCGTCGCCGTGCCGACGTTGAGCATGAGCGGCTCGCGCGTCTTCACCGGCTCGACCTGCAGGTCCTGGTCCGTGCCCACGACGCGGTCGAGGAGCTTGACCTGCATCGTGAAGCTCTCGCGCATCGCCGGGAGCGTGCCCGGCCGGCCGGCCATCTTGCCCGCGAGGTTGTCGCTCTTCGTCAGCGCCGGGTCGAGGCGGGTGCCGATGCCGACCAGCCCGCCCGGGTTCACTTCCTGGTGCGGCTGGCCACCGGTCATGAGGCCGGTGACCACGGTCTTGAGCGGGAGCCACTTCGTCTTGCCGTGCTCCTCGACCTTGATGCCGGGGACGATCTCGATCTCCTCGCCGACCTTGAACTTGCCTTGGGCGATGCTCCCACCCAGGACGCCGCCCTTCAGCTCCTTGGGCCGCTGCCCGGGGAGGTTGATGTCGAAGCTGCGCGCGATGGACATGCGGCCGGGCTTGGCCGGGTCGCGCTTCGGCGTGGGGATGATGCGCTCGACGGATTCGATGAGGGGCTCGAGGTTGATCTTCTGCTGGGCGCTGATGGGGATGATGGGGGCGTGCTCCGCCACCGTGCCCTTCACGAACTCCTGGATCTGCCGGAAGTTCTCCAGGGCCTTCTCCTCGCTCACGAGGTCGATCTTGTTCTGGACGATGACGATGTTCTTGATGCCGATGATGTCGAGCGCCATCAGGTGCTCCTTCGTCTGCGGCCGGGGGCAGGGCTCGTTCGCGCCCACGAGCAAGATGGCCCCGTCCATGATGGCGGCGCCGCTCAGCATCGTCGCCATGAGCGTCTCGTGGCCGGGCGAGTCCACGAAGCTCACCGTGCGCAGGAGGTTCGTCGCCGTGCCGCACTTGGCGTGCGTCGGCTCGTTCGTGTAGGCGTCCGTGCCCTGGCAGGTCGGGCACTTGTAGAACGCCGCGTCAGCATAGCCGAGCTTGATGCTGATGCCGCGCTTGATCTCCTCGGAGTGCCGGTCGGTCCACTCGCCCGTCAAGGCCTGGGTCAGCGTGGTCTTGCCGTGGTCGACGTGGCCGACCATGCCGATGTTGGCCTCGGGTTGCTTGGCGACCTTCATGGGGCACCCTGAAGTAGCCGGGGATGGCGGGCAGTTCATAAGAGGGTTTGCCCCTCATCATCACGGGAAAACCAGGCGGAAGCGCCGGCCCGGGCGCGCCCGTGCCTACTTCTTCTCTTCCTTCTTCGGCGCGAGCTCGGCCAGCGACTTCGGGCCGTGCGTCGTGACCACGGTGTTGATCTGCATCGTGTCCGGGCCGATCTCGTTGCCGCGGAACGTCTTCTTGCGCCGGTTGCCCGTCGTGCGGAACGTGCGGCCGCGGCGGATGTGGTGCCGGGCGGGCTTGTAGCCGAGTGAGCGGGAGACGAGGATGCGCTTGCGCCCGCTGATGGGGATCTCGGGCCGCATGGCGAAGCCGTCCTTGTCGCTGCCGCCGGTGATCTTGAGCTTGTAGCCGGGGAGCCCGACGAACATGCCGTCGACCTCCTCGCCGATGCGCTTGCGCACGAGCACGTTGGCGTGCTGGCCGGAGACGGTGACCTGGACGCTCTTGCCATCCTTCGGGTCGCTCACGTTCACGCGGAACTCGACCATGCAGCGCACACCTCGCCCTGGGCAGGGCGGGAAGCGGCGATGCCGCACACCCTACAAATAGGTTCCGCCGGTGGGCCCCCGGCGCGCTCACAGGGCGAGGACGGAGCAGCGCACGTCGCGCACGCCGTCCAGGCTGGCCAGGGCCTCGGCGAGCCGGCCCAGCTTCTCCGGGTCGTCCGTCGGGGCCAGGAACAGCAGCTCGCCCGCGCCGCCCGCGCCCTGCATGCCGAGCGTCAGGGCCTCGGCGAGCACGTGGCGGCGGCTCGCGGACTGGACGCGGAGCACGAACAACGCGCGGCCGAACCCCTCGGCCGAGGCGTCGGTGTCGACGACCTCCATGCGCAACCCTCGCACCGAGCAAGCACCTCGGGAGCGAAATACCACGCCGTCAGGGGAACTGCCGCCCCAGGGCCATTGGGCCAGGACCGTTCGTCGGACCGTCGCCGCTTCCCATGAAACGGGGCCATCAACGGAGCTTGTGACGCACGACCTTGCCCGTCGGGGTCGTCGGAAGCTCCTCGACGATCAGGACGTCGCGCGGCACTTGGTGCGCCGCGAGCCGGGTGCGCACCCAGGCGCGCAGCTCCTCCGGCAGCTTGTCCCGCTCCGCCCCCGGCGCGGGCTGGACCACGGCGCGCAGCACATGGCCCCGCTCCGCGTCCGGCACGCCGACGACCGCGCACTGCAGGACATGGGGATGCCGCAGCAGCACCTCCTC
>JAIVGT010000272.1 GCA_020201485.1 Halobacteriales archaeon | reverse complement strand
ACGTCGAGGTGCCGCGGGGCACGGCGTGGATGCTGGTCCTCGTGCACGTGCATGGCCAGGAGTTCCTGAACGTGACCATCCACCGCCCGGACGGGACCGCCTGGCACGGCAGCGATGCCGGGAGCGGGAGCCGGGAGAGCATCGTGCGCTACGCAGCGGATGCCCCGATGGAGGGCACGTGGCACGTGAAGGGCATCGTCGAGGACCTGGCCACGATGCGGGCGTGGACGGTCACAGCCCTCCTGCGGCCGGGTTGAGCTACTTCGCGCGCATGCGGTTGTTCTTCGGGTTGTGCTCGACCTCGGCCAGGCCCAGCTCCTCCAGGACGGGCGGCAGGTACATGCCGAACCGGCCGCGCAGCCCCTTCTTCAGGCCGTACCAGCCGCCGACCGGGTTCTTCGGAGAGCGGCCCCAGGCCTCGATCGTGCCCTCGGCCGCGGGTTTCTGCTCGTCGGCGCTGCCGAGCAGCATCCAGTCGCCGTGCTTCTTCAGCATGGCGTGCAGGTCCTCGATGGCGGAGAGGTGGTAGCGCAGCTCCGTCTTGCCCACCTGGACGACGAGTGCGGGCGGGTCGAGCTCCGCGTCGCGGAAGGCGGTGAACTCCGAGGAGCCGCTCGGCGTCGTGAGCTTCCAAGGCTTGTCGCGCGCGCCCCCGCTCGCCTTCTTCGCGGCCATGGACCGGGCATCCCGCGGCCAGGGCGTGAAGGACGCGCCGATGCAGCGGGCAGGATTCGAACCTGCGGACCTCTGCAGGACAGGATGTCCTGGGCGCAGCGCAGCGCGCGCCGCGGCCGTTTAAGTCCCGCGCCGTTGTCCGGGCTTGGCTACCGCTGCGTGCGCGCGCAACGGGCCCGCGGAGCATGAGCATGCCCGTTCGCGAGGCGCGAAAACGCCCGCGCCGCCTCCGCGCAAGCGTCAAATAGGGGCAAGCGCATGGCCGCGCCCGTCGCGGGTGTAGTGTAGTCTGGCTATCACTCAGCCTTGCCAAGGCTGTAACCGGGGTTCAAATCCCCGCGCCCGCATCGTCCTTCGGCTGCGCCTTCCCCGCGACGAGCTCGTCCACCTTCTGGTCGAGGCTCCTCGGGTCGCGGCGCACGGCGCGGCGCTTCTCGTCCACGATGCGGTCGACGCGCAGGTGCAGGCTGTCGAAGTCGGTCGCCGGCAGCGCCGCGGCGACGGGCATCGGGGGCGGAGGCGGGAGCGCGGCCGGGGCGGGGATCGTCGGGGTCGCGACGACGGTCGCCGGCTCCGGCGCCGGTTCGGGCGCGGGAGGCGCGGGCTCGGAGGACATCTCCGGGAGCTCCGGCTTCTTGCGGCCGAACGTGAAGGCGCGCTTTGGGGCCTCGGGTGCTGCCGCGACGGGCTCGGGCGCGGGGTTCTTCCGCGCCGGGAGGGCGAAACGCTTCTTCGCGGGCGCATCCGGAGCGGGGGGCGCTTCCACGGGCCCCGGCTCGGGCTCGACGGCGGGCGGTGCGAGCTTCTTCCGCATCGGCAGGGCGAACCGCCGCTTGGCAGGCTCCTCCGCCGGAGCGCCGCTCGGAGCGTCGCTCGGCACGGCTGCCGGCTGGGCGCGGCCCGGAAGTGGGAACCTGGGCTTCGGAGGCGTGGCGCCCTGAGCGGGTTCGACGTGCGGCGCTTCCGCGCGGGGCTTGCGGACCGGGAGCCCGAACCGGCGCTCCGCAGGCTCCGATGGCGCGGTCTCCTCCGCGGGTTCCCGGGTCGGAAGCCTCAGCTTCGGCAGGGCGTACCGGCGCGCCGGCGCGGAGGCATCGCCCCGCTTCGGCGCCGGCTCCTCGACCTGGGCCGCGAGCGGCTCCTCGGGCACGGGCGCGGGGACGTCGCGCGTCTCGCTCGGCATGGCGATGCGGGGCGCGGCCTCGGGGATGTGCGCGGGGGCAGGCGAAGCGAGCTGCGGCGGGCTGGGCGGCATGGCGGGAGCCCGCCCGGTCGCCGGCCGGTATTCGAGCGGCAGGAAGCGCATCTCGCCCGGTGCCTCGCTCGGCTTCTTGCGCAGCTGGATGCTCGGCTTCGGCAGGCGCATGGCGCTTCGATGCCCGTGCGCGCCATCAAGCTTGTGGCGAACGGACCGGGCCTTCGGCCGTGAGGAAGGCGCGGAGCAGCTCCAGGGCCGGGCCCTTCTTCGCCGGATGGGCGGCGATCTTGCTCCGCAGGTGGATGGCATCGTCCCCTTGGGCCAGGACGAGCTCGCCGAGGTAGGCGCGCTGCTTGTCGAAGCGCGCGTAGAACATGCCCGTGTCGTCCGTGCGCCGCTCCGCCTCGGCCAGGAGCTGCTGGGCCAGGGGCTTCGCCGCGCGGATGCGCCCCCACACGGCGTCGGCCTGCTTCTTCTGCGCCACGACCTCGAGCACGACGATGGGGTTCTTGTGGTGCCCCTCGGCCAGGCCGCGCGTGACCTCGTGCGCGCCGCTCAGCAACGCCAGCGCCTGCCGCACGTGGTCCTCCTCCTCCGTGGCGTGGCAGTGCACGCGCAGCACGGCGTTGTGGGCGAAATGCACGCTGCGCTGGAGCGCGGACAGGAAGAAAAGGATTGGGGCGCGAGCGCCCCGGGACAGCGGCGGAGCGTTCCGCGCTCGGGCCCTGCGGGCGGGCCCTCGCGCTCCACGCTCACTCGCGGCGGCGCGGCCCCTGGAAGTGCTTGACGTTGTGGCCCTGGCGGCGCTTCCAGTTCTGGTGCACGCTCGGGCGCATGCGCTCGTAGCCCTTGCCCTTGCCCTTGAGGCCACGGCCCTTCCGGCCCGCGCTCGTCAGGCCGCGGTTCGCGCGGTCCTGGTGCTGCACGTGCGTGATCCAGTTGATCTTCGGGTCGCTCTGGATGACGGGGTGCGCCGGGTCCACGAGGATGACCTCGTAGAACTTGTGCTTGCCGTCCTCGCCCACCCAGTAGCTGTTCAGCGCCTCCAGGTTCGGGTAGCGGCGCGCGGCGCGCTCCTCGGCGATGCGCTGGATGCTCTTCTTCATCGTGATCTTCAGGACGCCGGTCTTCGAGGGCTTGCGCGCGCGCTGGTGGCGCTGCTTGCGCAGGCCGCCGCGGCGGACGCGGACGCGCACGATGACGTAGCCCTGCTTGGCCTTGTAGCCCAGCGAGCGGGCGCGGTCGAGGCGCGTGGGGCGCTCGGCGCGGGTGATGACCGGCTCGGCGCGCCACTGGATGAGGCGCTGGCGGTAGAGTTCCGCGTGCGCGCCGTGGCGCGGCTTGCGGTAGGCTTCGCCCATGTACTTGTAGGCGGACTTGCTCATGGTGCTCACCGATGCGTCGCTCTCGCGCGGCGCGTGCGGGGTTCGGGGCGGGGAGCCAAGCAGGGACCCGCGCGTCGCGCAGGCCGAGGCATGACGATGCCCTACATTCCCAGCGGGCCGGAGCCCGCGGCCGGGCCAAGGAGCCAGACTTATTTAATGCTTGGCCCGCTGCCCGGGCGTGCCGGCGCTGACCCACCCGCGCACCGGGCAAGCGCTCCCACTCGACGCCGCCTGCCGCCGATGCGCGCTGTGCGAAGGCCGGACCCAGGTCGTGGTCTGGCGCGGCCGGCTCGACGCGCGCGTGCTGTTCGTCGGCGAAGGGCCAGGCGCGGAGGAGGACGCGCGCGGGGAGCCGTTCGTGGGGCGGAGCGGACAGCTCCTCGACCGCTGGCTTGGCGAGCTCGGCATCGGCGACGACTGGTGCATCACGAACATCGTGCGCTGCCGCCCCCCGGACAACCGCAAGCCGCACGCCGTAGAGATGGAGGCGTGCTGGCCGCACCTGCGCGGCTTCCTCGGTTTCGTGCAGCCGCGCGTCGTCGTCGCCGTCGGCGGCACGGCGCACGGCTTCCTGGAGCGCAAGGGCGTCGCGCACCTGCGCGTGAGGCATCCGTCGTGGTACCTCCGCCGGGGGGGCAAGGGCTGGGAGCCCGAGGTCGCGGCCCTCGCCGCATCGCTGCAGGCGGCGCTGCAACCTTGACCCGGCAGCGCGTTGCCCGGGCATGCGCGTCTTCGTCACCGGAGGAACGGGCTTCGTCGGCCCCGCCGTCGTCCGGGCCCTCCTCGCCCACGGCCACGAGGTCACGTGCCTCGCGCACCGCGCCCCGCCTCCGCCCGGCGCGACCGCCGCGCGCGGCGACGTCACGGACCTCGCCAGCTTCGCTGGGGCGGTGCGGGGCCACGACGCCTTCGTCCACCTCGTCGGCCTGCGCCGGGAGAAGGGCGGCGCGACGTTCGAGCAGCTCCACGTCCAAGCCACGCGCAACTCCGTGCAGGCGGCGCGGCAGGCGGGCGCGAAGCGCTTCCTGCACATGAGCGCGAGCGGCGTGGAGCGCGGCCGGACCGGCTACCAGCGGACGAAGCTCGCGGCGGAGCGCATCGTGCGCGACAGCGGCCTGGCCTGGACCATCTTCCGCCCCACGCTCATCACCGGCCCGGCGGAGGGCCGAGCCATCGGCTTCGACCAGGAGTTCGCCCAGCTCCTAGGCAAGGCCCCGGTCTGGCCGAGCTTCGCCGGCGGGAAGTTCGAGATCCAGCCCGTCGCGAAGCGCGACGTGGCCGAGGCCTTCGCCCGCGCCTTGGCCGAGCCGCGCAGCATCGGCAAGGCCTACGTCCTCGCCGGCCCGGACCGCTACACGTGGGAGCGGTACCTGCGCACGCTGGCCGGGGCGCTCGGGAAGAAGCCGGTGCTCGCCCCGGCGCCCGCCGCTCTGCTGCTCCCCCTGGCCGGCCTGCTGCAGCGCTTCGCCTGGTTCCCGGCGACGCGCGAGGAGCTGGAGATGCTGTTCGAGGGCCACGTCGGCGACGCGGCCGAGGCGGAGCGCGACCTCGGCCTCCGCTTCCAGCCGCACCAGGAGGCGTTGCGCGAGGCGCTCGCCAGCGCCTGACGCGCGCGGCGATGCGATGCGTTCGCGAACGCCGCGGCGTGCCTTGCGCTGCTGCCGGAAGCTTGAAAGCCGCTCCCGCCGGGGAGGGGTTGAGGGTTTGCTGATGCGCCTGGTCCAGCCGCGTCCCCGGTTCCGTGTGTTCGCCGCGACCGCGCTCCTTGCGTTCCTGCTGAGCGCGTCGCTCGTCGGGCCGGCGGCGGCGAGCCCGGATCCGGTCGTGCGCGTCATCGACAGCAGCGTGGCGCACCCGGCGCGCATGTGGGAAGCGTTCGACTCGCCCGGCCCGACGCTCGTCGACGTGGACGGCGACGGGCACGTGGACATCGTGGACCAGAACACGGACCGCGACGTCGTGGTCGTGGACGGCGTGACCGGGCAGCTCAAGGCGACGCTCGTGCCGCGCTACCCGACCGGCTGGGCAGCGCAGCCCATCAACCCGGTGAGCGTGGCGCGCTTGGCGCGCGGCGAGGCCATGAGCATCATCGCCCCGAACAGCGCCGGCATCGTCAGCGCCTGGACGCTCGACGGCCGGGAGCGCGACGGCACCCTGGACTTCCGCGAGCGCTTCCAGGTCACGCTCAAGGACTGCGACCCGAGCGCGCCCCAGGGCATGGACGGCGGGGTGGCGGTGGCGGACCTCGACGGCGACGGC
>JAIVGT010000069.1 GCA_020201485.1 Halobacteriales archaeon | reverse complement strand
GGCTCAGGCCGCTCGGCAGGGCGACGAGCAGGGCGAGCAGCGCCACGAGGCCGCGCACCGCGGCTCAGCCCCCGACCACGGTGCCGCCGGGGAGCGTCAGGGAGGGCACGACGGCGCTGCTCACCGTCACGTCGTCCGCCATCCAGCCGAGGAACCGGTTCGCGGTCCCGTCGGCGGAGTCGAAGGTGAGGCGCAGCAGGACCGTCTGGCCGTTCCAGATGGGCGGGATCATCACGCTGCGCGACTCCCAATGGGGAGCGGTCGGGTCCACGGCCTTGCCGACCTGCGACAGGTAGGGCGCGACCGGGCAAAGCGCGTTGGGCGTGACGAGGGTCCCGGCATAGCAGCGTGTGTCCGCCAGGCACGGCCCGGTGTGGTAGGGCGAGCAGGTGCCGCTCTCCGTGTCCGTGCTCGCGGAGTCGGGCCGGTCCTGCGGGTTCATCGTGCACAGGATGTACACGCGGCCATCTGCGGGCTGGGCCTCGATCCACATGTGGTCGTAGCCGATGAGGCCCTCCGCGGCCCACTTCGTGTGCAGGCTGGCGAACCAGGGCGTGGGCCCGGCGGGGAGCGTGATGGGCACCTGGACCGTGCCGGCGACGCGGAAGCTGCCGTTGCGGTACAGGCTCGTGTCGTCGTTGCCGAAGTAGAGCTTGCCCGCGCCCTGGTGCAGGCCGTCGCTGCCGTAGCCGGGCACGGGGGTGACGTGCCACTCGTTGCGCGCGGTGTGCGTCACGACCGGGTCGGCGAGGGCCCAGGGCGCGAGCGTGGTCCGCTCGAAGCTGTCCTGGAACAGCACGTCCCCGGCCGGGCCGTTGAAGTCGCAGTACGCGGGCGGGGGCAGGACCTGGTACCCTGCGACCACGGGGAACCAGCGCTCGTCCGCCCCGTACGGCCACACGATGCGCTTCACGTGGCTGTCCGGCTCCGGGCCCGAGGCCGTGACCGGCACCAGCGCGGCCAACGCGAGCACGCCCACCAGCCCGACCGCGACGAACCAGCGCACCGCCATGCCGTTCCCGGCTGTGCAGACCGACGCCGGGGCAAGAACGTTGTGGCCCGTGCGTGTGCCCATGCGGATGGGCCCACGGTCTCCAGCGCACCTTCATGGCCGCGCCCCGGGCTCCCCACCCGAAGCACCGTGACCCGCCGCCTCCTCGCGCTCGGCCTGCTCGTCCTCCTCGGCAGCTCCGCGGCCCTCGCCGCCTGGCCCGCTCCGGGGCCTCAGGAGAGGCTCGCCCCGCGGCTGGCCGATGCCTGGCACGTCCAGCCCGCGCCGCTCGACGCCCCGCCCAGCCTGCGCGACGCGGTCCAGGCGTGGGACGCGCGCCTCGGCGTGCAGCGCGCGCCCGGAGCGCTCGGCGTGCTCGATGCGCTCGACCCGGCGCTCGCCCAGCCCGCGGTGCGGCTCCTCGGCGCGCTCGGCCAGGCCCAGGCGATGCGCGATCAGGCGTTCGCCGGCATCGGCGACGCGGAGCTCTGGCACGCGGCGCTCCACCCCTCCGACCCCGCGTCGCTCCGCACCGCGCAGCGCGCCGATGCCGCCCTCGTTCGCCAGGCCGAGGTCACGGTCGCGCAGGCGGTGGACGAGGCCCTGCCCGCGCTCCAGGCGTACCGCGCTTCCCTGTCCCTGGACCTGCGCGTCGCAGGCCCACCCCTCGTGGACCTCGCGCCCGTGCTCGTGCTCGACCCGCTGCTCGGCGACACCCTGTACGCGAAGGACGCCGTGCTCATCCTCGACATCGGCGGCAACGACGTGTACGACAACAACGCCGGGGGCAGCATCATCGCCCAAGGCCCCATCGACACCGACCCGGGCACGTGCCAGTACGACCTGGGCGGGCTCGCCGTGGGCTGCGAGATGCAGGACGCGAACTTCGCCTTCACCGCCGCCCTCAGCCTCGACCTCACGGGCAACGACGTGTACGGCGTGGCCAAGGCGCCGCGCGGCCGCGACACGCGCTGCACCACGGAGCCCATCGTCCGGCGCATCGTCATCCAGGGCGCGGGCACGGGCGGGGCCGGCATGCTCGTGGACGTGACGGGCGACGACGTGTACAACGGCAAGACGCTGGCGCAGAGCAACGGCCACGTCGCCGGCGCGGGCGCGCTCTTCGACCTCGCCGGGAACGACGTGTACAACGTCATGCGCGAGGGCCCGGGCTCTGCCGACCTCGGGGGCGCGGGCTACTTCCTCGACGCCCAAGGCGGCGACCAGTACATCCACCGCAGCCCGGCGGGCGGCATCCACAACGCCGACAGCGGCCGGTGCGATGCGACGGAGCGCTTCGGCTTGGGCGCAGCCATCCTCGCCGGGGTCGCGGGCTTCACCGACCTCGCCGGCGCGGACACGTACCGCATCGCCAGCCAGGCCTTCGGCAGCGTGGACAGCTCCAGCGCCGCGGCCTTCCTCGACGCCGGGGGCGTGGACGACTACGGCGGCTACCCGGGCGTGGGGAACGGCGTGACGAGCCCGCGGGGCGCGGCGCTGTTCGTGGACGCGTAGCTCACGGCCGCGCCGGGCGGTCGCCCTGGTCGCTCTGCTTCGCCGTGGGCATGGGCCGCCAGGTGCGCTGCGCCGCCGGGCCTGGGCGGCGCTTGCCTCCCTCCAGGTTGAGCCGCTCCTGCTCCTCCCGCGACTTGCGCCCTTGCTCGGCTCCGATGTGCTTCTTGCGCGGCATGGGCGAGGCTCGCCCGCGCGGGCCTTGACGTTTGTGGGACTAGGCGGGGAGCCCGGCGAGCACGCGCAGCGCCTCCTGCTCCAGGTCGTGCAGCTGCCCCGGCACGACGAGGCAGTGCAGCGGCGGGCCGAGGTCGAGCTGCGCCAGCTCCCGCAGCGTCGCCGCGCGCACCAGGGGCGCGTCGCTGCCGGCGCGGGCCACGGCGCACGCCAGCGTGTCCGCGCTCAGCCCGAGCTCCGGCCGGCGCTTCGCGATGCCGAGCAGGACGCGCGTGCCCTCGCTCGCGCTCATGTAGCGCCCCTTCTCCGCGTCCAGGTCGAGGAGCACGAGGGTGTGCAGGCCGCGCTCCCGGTTCTGCGCGATGACCTCGGCCGGGCTCTCCGCCAGGTACTGCCCGTGGGGGAAGGCGAGCGTGGTCACGCGGCCGAACTTGTAGCTCTGCAGGCCGAGCAATCCCGCAGCCGCGGTGAGGATGCTGGCCCCGGGCACGAGGCGCGTCGCGATGCCCTCCTTCGCCGCGCGCACGCGCAGCTCGACGTGCGTCGTCGCGCTCATGCTGTCCCCGACCACGCACAGCACGGCGCTGCCGGCGCGCGCCGCGTCGAGCAGCATGCTGCCGTCCTCGACCTGCGCGCGCGTGAGCCGCACGACCGGCTTGCCCCATTCCTTGGCGACCTTGTCCGCGCCCTGCAGCAGGCTGGTGTACGTCTCCAGGAACACGTGGTCCGCGGCCTGGATGACGGAAAGCCCGCGCAGGCTGACGTCGCGCGCGTCGTGCAAGCCGAGGCCGACGAAGGTCAGGGAGCCCACGCGCGGGGATGCCAGGGAAGGTATTATAGCCCATGCCCCCTTCGGCGGAACCGTGCGCTCCCTCGACATCCGCATCGTGGGCGGCGGGCTCGCCGGGGTCATCACCGGCCTGCAGCTCCAGCAGACGAAGCCCAAGGATGCCGAGTACCGCATCACGGCTTACGAGATGGCGGACGAGCCGTACACCACGCTGTGCGGCGAGGGCATCTCGCACCGCAACCTGTCGCGCTTCACCGCCTTCGACTCCATGAAGCACTGCGCGCAGATCTTCCAGGGCGCGCACTGGTGGCTCCCGGACGGTAAGCTCCTCGAGGTGAAGCAGCGCTGCTACACCATCGAGCGCAAGACGTGGATCCCGGCGATGGCGGAGAAGTTCCAGAAGCAGGGCGGCACGCTCGAGCTGGGCCACAAGGTCACGCCCGAGGAATTGAAGGGCTTCGCCAAGGACGCGGACCTCGTCATCGGAGCGGACGGCCCGGGCAGCGTGACGCGCAAGACGCTCGTCCCGGACGCGAAGGTGGACGTGAAGCTCGGCATCCAGTACCGGGTCAAGGGCAGCAGCTTCACCAGCGACTGGCTGGAGTTCTACACGGACAAGCGCTACTGCAGCGAGTACGCATGGGTCTTCCCCAAGGGCGACACGATGAACGTCGGCCTGCTCGCCGACGACCCGGCCGGGGACTGGAAGCGCCTCGACGCGTTCATGGCGGACAAGAAGGTCGGGGGCAGCGTGGCGCAGAAGGAGGCCTATCCCATCGGCTTCAGCGGCACGAAGGTCCAGGGCGGGCCGCGCAACAACGTGCTCCTCGTCGGCGACAGCGGGGGCATGACGAACCCGGTCACGAAGGGCGGCATCTGCGCCACCATCCTCGGCGCCGAGATCCTGGCCGACTGCGTCGCGCAGGGCAAGGTCGCGGAGTACAACCAGCGCATCATGACCCACCCCATCATGGACAAGAGCTTCCGCCGCGCCATCCACTTCATCACCGAGCAGGACAACGAGGACATCAACAAGTTCAGCCGCTGGCTGCCCGATGTCGTGCGCGTCGGCGACGGCGAGCCCAAAGGCAAGTACTTCACCGCCGTGCTCAAGGCCGGCCTGGCCAACCTGACGAAGATGCCCGACCTCCTCAGCATCTACCGCGCGCTGGCGCTGAGCAAGGATTACTCGTGGTAGCGCGCACGCTCGGACGAGAACCTTGAAGCGTGCCGGGCCCGGTGCGCACGCGGTGCGCGCCATGAAGCTCCTCGCCGTGCTGCCCGTCGCGTTGGTCCTGCTCAGCGTCGCCCCGCCGGCGGACGCGTTCTTCCACTGGGCCCCGTGGTCCGGCACGGGCGTGGCCTACGCCGCGGACGGCACGGCCTACGCCATGACGCTGCGGTATGCGGGCATCACCGGCTATCCCTATCCGTTCCCGGTCACGGTCACGCTCACGAACGGCGCGAGCACCATCACGAAGACGTTCCTCGGCGCCGAGACCTTCCAGGACCTGTACGACGGGAGCTACCAGGAGCTGCTCGGCGTCACGCTGCGCAGCAACGACCCGAGCGTTCAGCTCACCGCCACCGGCTACCAGTACGCCACGGAGTACCCCCGGCAGTTCACGAGCGCGGTCCAGGGCACGTTCAACGGCCTGACGTTCGCCGTCGCCGTCATCGACCAGCCCTTCTGACGGAAGCGCTCCCAGCCACGCTCGCATGGCAACCTTCATGGCGGGCCAGCCTGGTGCGCACGCGGTGCGCGCCATGAAGCTCCTCGCCGTGCTGCCCGTCGCGTTGGTCCTGCTCAGCGTCGCCCCGCCGGCGGACGCGTTCTTCCACTGGGCCCCGTGGAGCGCGACGGGCGTGGCGCAGGGCGCGAGCGGCGCCGACGTTGTCACCGTGGCCTATCGCGGCGAGATCTTCAACGCCTTCCCGCACCCGGTCGTGGTCACGCTGACCGGCGCGTCGAGCAGCACGACCACCATCACCGCGACCGAGAGCATCACGTGCTCCTACACCTACGGGGAATACGAGTACCTGTGCATCACGCTCACCGCCGTGGACGGCAGCCAGTT
>JAIVGT010000068.1 GCA_020201485.1 Halobacteriales archaeon | reverse complement strand
CGCCAGGTCCGCGTCTTCCTGGGCGGCGACGGGGAGGGACGGGGCAGGGGGAACGGGGCCCTCTTGCGGCGCAGCCGCGGGCGCAGCCGACGCGTCCGGAGGCTCGGCTGTGGGTGACGCTGGGGCCGCCGGCGGGCTTGCCGGCTCTGCCGGAGCGGCTGGAGCGCTCGTGGCCTCGCCGTCGGACGGGACGGGTTCGTCCGCAGCGACGCCCTGGCACGAGGCGCCCGGGTCGTACACCGCCCAATCGCCGCAGCCGTCGTCGGCGAGCGCGGGGGCGGCGGCGGCGAGCAGGGCGAGGATGGCGAGGAGCAGGCGCATGCCGCCGAAACTGGGAACGGCCTTCAAGCCAGCGAGGAGCCAGTTGGCTTCCTCCGGAGCCAGTTGGCTCCAAGCCCTGAAGCCGCATCCTCCGGCTGGCCGGCCGAAGGGCTCGACATGGCTTCAAAGAACCGCGCGTGGAAGACCGGGCTGCTGTGCATGATGACCGCCGCGCTGCTCCTGTCGAGCATGTCCGCGCAGTCCTCCACCGGCCCGGTGCTCGGCATCAAGAACGTCAGCTTCGGCGCCGCGGTCGTTCCGGGCAGCCCGGTGACGGTCACGGTCCGCGTGGCGAACACGGGCAGCGCAAGCGCGACGCACGTCGCCGGCTTCCTGAAGTGGGCCGGGTCCTCGAGCAGCGCCGCGTTCGCCAGCCCCGGCATCACGGCGACGAATCCAGCCCCCGGGCACTTCCTCACCGTCCTGGCCGGCCACACCGCCGACCTGACGTTCAGCTGGGTGCCGACGGGCTACGACTCGTTCACGCTGCGCGCCCTCGTGCAGGGCGACGCGGGCATCAGCCTCACGGCCGACCGCATCGTGCCCCTCGGGCCGCTCGGCGCCCTGCAGCTCGCCCCGAGCGCACTCGTCATCGCCCCCGGCTCCGTCGCCACCGCCATGCTCGCCAGCGGCGCCGTGGCCACGAGCCGCCTCGCGGACGGCGCGGTCACCCAGGCGAAGCTCGCGGACGGCGCGGTCACCGAGGACAAGGTCGCGGACGGGGCCATCACCTCGGCCAAGCTCGCGGTCGACGCCATCCAAGGCTCGGCCGGCTCGTTCAACGTCATCACCGCCGGCACCATCGGCCAGCAGGACCTCGCCGACGGCGCGGTCTCGCACGCCAAGATCGCCGCGGGCGCGGTGCACAGCGATACCATCCAGAACGAGGGCGTCGCGACGGAGGACCTGGCGGACGCAGCCGTGACCATGGCCAAGCTCGGGCCCGGCGCGGTGGCGACGGACAACATCGCCGACGGGGCCATCACGAACATCAAGATCGGCGACAGCTCCATCGGCGGGAACCAGATCTTCGACGGCTCCATCACGAATGCGGACATCAGCGCCTTGGCGAGCATCGGCTACGGCAAGCTCAACCTCGCCGGAACCATCGTCAACGCCGACCTGAGCGCGAGCGCCGCCATCGCCTACGGCAAGCTCAACATGGCCGGGGCGGTCACGAGCGGCGACATCACCGACGGGACCATCGCGACCGCGGACCTCGCCGACGGCAGCGTGACCGCGGCGAAGCTCGCCTCGGGCGCGCTCACGGTGAGCGGCGGCACGGCCGGCAGCATCACCGACGGCACCATCACGGACGCCGACATCAGCGGGACGGCGGGCGTGGCGTGGAGCAAGGTGAGCAAGTCGGGCAGCAGCCTGGCCGACCTCGCGACGCGGAGCGCGGCCGACCTCACGAGCGGCACGCTGGACGACGTGCGCCTGTCCGGCAACGTCCCGCGCATCGCCGGGGGCAACGCGTGGAGCGGCACGCAGACGTTCGCCAACGGCCTCAAGTCGGGCGGCAACGTGGCGTGCAACGCAGCCGGCGATGGTCAATGGCTGTTCTTCCCGGCGGGCCCCGGAGCCGCGGACACGCTGGAGATCTGCATGAAGGGCAGCGACAACGCGTACCACGTCGTCGTCATCGCGACCGGCGACTCCTGAGCCGGGATGCGGTCCGGCCGGGGCCTTGCGCCCCGGCCCTCCCCGTTCCCCATCATCCGGCGATGGCGGAGCGTTTTAGTAGCCATGTCCCCTTCGCGCGCCTCGTGCCCGACGAAGACCTGGCGCGCATCGAGCAGCGCTGGATGCAGGCCCACCGCGAGGCGAAGGTGGACGAGCCCCAGGTCAAGCCCGGCCAGCCGAAGTTCTTCGCCACCTATCCCTACTCCTACATGAACAGCTACCCGCACGTCGGGCACGCGTACACGATGATGCGCGCCGACCTCATGGTGCGGTTCCAGCGCATGCTGGGCAAGAACACGCTCTTCCCCTTCGCCTACCACCTCACGGGCACGCCCATCTGGGCCGCGGCGCAGCGCATCCGCGAGGGCGAGCCGAAGCAGGTGAAGATCCTGCAGGACCAGGGCTTCAGCCCGGAGCAGGTCGCGCGCTTCGCGGACCCGCAGGAATGGGCGCGCTTCTTCCCCGGCGCGTGGCGCACGGACGTGCAGCGCTTGGGCATGAGCATCGACTGGACGCGCGAGTTCGTCACCACCGACGCCAACCCGCACTACGACGCCTTCATCCGCTGGCAGTTCCGCAAGCTGCGCGAGCAGGGCTTCGTCGAGAAGGGCAAGCACCCCGTTGTCTGGTGCCCCAAGGACAACATGCCGGTCGCGGACCACGACCGGGCCGAGGGCGAGGGCGAGACGCCCCAGGAATGGACCCTCATCAAGCTCCGCCTGCGCGAGGCGGACGCGAAGAAGCTCGGCCTGCACAGCCCGGCGTTCCTCGTCGCGGCCACGCTGCGCCCGGAGACGATGTACGGCCAGACGAACGCCTGGGTCGAGCCCAGCCTCATCTACAGCACCCTCCTCGTCGGCGAGGAGACGTGGGTCGTGGCTCCCTCTGCGGCGCGCAAGATCCCCCTGCAGCTCGACCACGTCGCGCCCGAGGAGGTGCAGATCCTCGGCAGCAAGCTGCTCGGCATGATGGTCCACGCCCCGGCGCGCGACGCCGAGGTGCCCGTCCTGCCGTTGCTCGGCAAGCTCATCCACCCGGAGAAGGGCACGGGCATCGTGACGAGCGTGCCGAGCGACGCGCCCGTGGACTTCGCCGGGCTGCGCTTCCTCCAAGCGCATCCCGAGGAGCTGCAGAAGGCCCGCCTCGACGAGCGGCTCGTGCGCGGCCTCCAGCCCGTGCCCATCATCGACACGCCCGGCCTGGGCGACGCGCCGGCGAAGGTCGTGGTGGAACGGGAGCGCATCCGCGGCCCGATGGAGAAGGAGAAGCTCGACGCCGCGACCGAGGAGGTGTACAAGGCCGGCTTCTACGCGGGCGTGATGAAGGTCGGGCCGTTCGCCGGGCAGACGGTGCAGGAGGCGAAGGAGCGCATCCGCGAGGCTCTGCTCAGCCGCGGCGAGGCGGCGAAGTTCTGGGAGCCGAGCGGGAAGGTCGTGTGCCGCTGCCTCACGGCGTGCGTGGTGAAGCTCGTGAGCGACCAATGGTTCCTGCGCTACAGCGACGCCGGCTGGAAGCAGCGCACGCACGCGGCCATGGACCAGGCCAGCATCTACCCCGAGGTCGCCCGGAAGCAGTTCCACCACGTCGTGGACTGGCTGCACGACTGGGCCTGCGCCCGCGAATCCGGGCTGGGCACGAAGCTGCCCTGGGACGAGCGCTGGGTCATCGAGAGCCTGAGCGACTCCACCATCTACATGGCGTACTACACCATCGTGCCCGTCCTGCGCACGGTGGACGCGCAGGACGTGAGCGATGCGGCGTTCGACTTCGTCCTCCTGGGCAAGGGCTCGGCGCAGGGCGCGGCGCGGGGCACGCTGACCGCGGCGAAGCTGGACGAGATGCGGCGCGCCTTCACGTATTGGTACCCGCTCGACTTCCGCAACTCGGGCAAGGACCTGCTGCAGAACCACTTGACGTTCATGGTCTTCAACCACGTCGCCGTCTTCCCGCCCGAGCACTGGCCGCGCGGCATCAGCGTGAACGGCTGGGTCATGGTCGACGGGGCGAAGATGAGCAAGAGCGCCGGCAACTTCGTCACGCTCCGCCAGGCCCTGGACCAGCACGGCACGAGCGCGGTGCGCCTGGCGCTGGCGAACGCGGGCGAAGGCCTGGACGACGCGAACTTCGAGCAGGAGTTCGCCGCGCAGGCGGGGAAGAAGCTGCGGGGCTGGCTCGCGGCGCTGCACGAGCAGCCGAGCCTGCGCGACGCGCGCAACGACGCGGACGCGAGCTTCCACAGCACCCTGGCCAGGCTCGTGCTCGACGCGCGGGGAGCGATGGAGCGCGCCGAGTTCCGCACGGCGCTCAAGCTCGCCTTCTTCGACCTGCCCCGCGAATGGCAATGGTACCTGCGGCGCAGCGGGGGCAGCGCCGAGACCGAGCTCTGGGCGCGCTACCGCAGGACGGCCGTGCTCCTCATGGTGCCCTTCGTGCCCCAGGTCGCCGAGGAGGCCTGGCGCGGCATCGGCGGCAAGGGCCTGGCCGTCGAGCAGCGCTTCCCCGAGGTGCACGCCGCGGAGGTGGACCCGGCCGCGGACCAACGCGAGCGGTTCCTGCGCGGCGTGCTCGACGACGCGCGGGAGATCCTCAAGGTCACGAGCCTCCAACCCAAGCGCATCGTGCTCTACACCAGCCCGGCGTGGAAGCGGGAGGCGCTGCACGTCGCGGCCGAGGTGGCGCAGCAGGGCAAGCTCGATGTCGGCTCGTTCCTGAAGGCGGCGAACGCCCAGCCCGGGCTGAAGCCGCACGCCAAGGACCTGCCGAAGCTGGCGCAGGCCTGGGTGCGCGACCTGGGCTCGCTGAAACCGGAGGAGTTCCGCCAGCGGGCCGGCCTGGACGAGCTCGCGGCCCTGCGGGGCGCGGCGAAGTTCCTCGAGCAGGAGCTGGGCGCGCCGGTCGAGGCTTGCGCGGCGGACGAGCCGGCCATCGAGGACCCGGTGGGCAAGGCGAAGCACGCGACGCCGGGCCGGCCGGCCATCTGGATCAGCTGAGCCAAGCCGCAGGTTCTTTGCGTCGCCGCGGGCTGCGCAGCAGTGGGGCCCGTGGTCTAGCTGGTCCATGACGGCGCTCTTACAAAGCGCAGATCGCTGGTTCGAATCCGGCCGGGCCCATCCTCTACTCCAGCGGCATGCGGCCGCGCCGCTCGCGCACGATGCGCTCCACCGTGGTCAGCATCTTCAGCGGGTCGAACGGCTTGCGCACGAAGTGGTCGATGCGGCCGGCGTTCACGCCGCGCATGAGCCCGTCGAAGTCCTCGTACGCGCTCATCAGGACGCGGCCCGACGCGCGGCCGGACACGGCCAGCTCGGCGAGGAGGAGCGCGCCCTCGCCGTCCGGCAGGCGCTCGTCGCTGATGACGAGGTCCCACGTGCCCAGCTCTGCCAAGCGGCGCGCCTCGCCCACCGTGCTCGCCGTCGCCACCTGGTACCCGGGGACGGCGGCGAGCAGGTCGCGCAGGCTCTCCCGCACGTCGGCCTCGTCGTCCACGATGAGGATGCGCGCTCCCATCCTGGGGCCGTTGGCCTCCGGGGGATTTCCCTGCCCCGCTCCGGGGTGGGA
>JAIVGT010000271.1 GCA_020201485.1 Halobacteriales archaeon | reverse complement strand
CTCCCGCTCCGCGCCGCGCCCGTGACCTGGCTCGCCAGGAGCGGGGCCAAGGCCGGGTCGCGGGCGGCATCGCCCACCCGGATGGCCGACGGGGCCGGGGCGGGGACGGCGGTCGCGATGGTCACGGTGAGCAGGAGGAATCCGAGGATGAGCGCGGTCGAGCGCAAGGCAGGGCCACCGGGCCGGTCCACACCCTGGGCGGTTTTAAGGGTTCTCTGGGCTGGGGCTGCGCGCGCAGGCAGTTCCCTGCAAAGACCCACCGCGTCCCGTCGACCGCAACCCTCTTGCCCCCGGCCAGGGTTGCCGCGCCCATGCGCTTCGACCTCACCCAGGAGCAGCTCCTGGTCCAGAAGATGGCCCGCGAGTTCGCGGAGCAGGAGGTCGCTCCCATCGCGGCCAGCATCGACCAGGAGGAGCGCTTCCCCGAGGAGAACGTGAAGCGCATGGCCGACCTCGGCCTGCTCGGGATGATGACGCCGGAGGCGCACGGCGGCGCCGGCCTGGACACGGTGAGCTACGTCCTGGCCCTGGAGGAGATCGCCCGGCACTGCGCGGCGCACGCGGTCATCATGAGCGTGAACAACTCGCTCGCGGCCTGGCCCATCGAGAAGTACGGCACCGAGGCGCAGAAGCAGAAGTTCCTCACGCCCATGGCGAAGGGCGAGCAGCTCGGGGCCTACGCCCTGAGCGAGCCGGGCGCGGGCAGCGACCCCGCCGGCCTGACCACGAACGCCGTGGGGGAGGGCGATGCTTACGTCCTCAACGGCCAGAAGAACTTCATCACGAACGGCGGGCACGCCCACACGTACATCGTCTTCGCCCGCACGCAGCCGGAGCTGAAGCACAAGGGCATCAGCGCGTTCCTCGTGACGAAGGGCATGAAGGGCTTCACGTGGAGCAAGCCGGAGGAGAAGCTCGGCATCCGCGCCGCGCACAGCACGCAGCTCTTCTTGAGCGACTGCAAGGTCCCGGCGAGCCAGATGCTCGGCAAGGAAGGCGAGGGGTTCAAGATCGCGATGAGCACGCTCGACGGCGGCCGCATCGGCATCGCCGGGCAAGCCTTGGGCATCGCCCGGGCCAGCCTGGAGGAGAGCGTGAAGTACAGCCAGGAGCGCAAGGCGTTCGGCAAGGCCATCGGCAGCTTCCAGGCCTTGCAGTTCATGATGAGCGACATGGCCACGGAGCTGGACGCGGCGCGCCTGCTCACGCTCCACGCCGCGCAGGTCAAGGACCGCGGGGAGAAGTACGGCGTGCAGGCGAGCATGGCGAAGCTGTACGCTAGCGAGGTCGCGATGCGCAACGCGACGAAGGCGGTGCAGGTCTTCGGCGGCGTGGGCTACACGCGCGACTTCCCCGTGGAGCGCTACATGCGCGACGCCAAGATCACGGAGATCTACGAGGGCACGAGCGAGATCCAGCGCCTCGTCATCGCGCGCAGCCTGCTCGGGGACGTCGCCGGGGCCTAGTCGGCCTTCGGGGCGGGGGGAGGGCCGCGGTGCTGGGGCATGCCGCGCGTGGCGTTCTCCCAATTCACCAGCACTTCTGCGACAGCCACCCAGGCGCTCAGCCCTTGCGGGTGGATGCTCCACACCTCCTGCGCGAGGTCCTTCACCGGGCTGCGGAAGCCGCCGCGCGGGAAGCCGCCCAGGACGAACGCGAGGTTCGTGTGCGCCGCGGCGAGCTTGGGCAGTTCCTGGTCGAGGAGCACGGTCCGACCGCCCTCGTCGAGGGCGATGACGCGCTCGGCCGCGATGCGCTGCACGACCTCGGCCAGCTTCGCGCCCGTCTGCAGGGTGAGGAGCGGCGGCTGGCCGGGCGGGCCGGCTTGCCCCTCGCGGAACAATTGCTCCATGAGGCCGCAGAAGCGGTCGAAGTTGCGCATGACGCGCGTCTCGGGTAGGAGCGTGATGAGCTCGTCGTTGCGCGTGTGGATGAGCACACGCAGGCCGCCCTCGAGGTTCAGCACGCTGTCCATGGCCACGAGGAGGGCCGTGTGCACGATGTCCGGCCGCCCGCGCCGGTCGCTGTCGTGGAGCTGCCGCATGGCGGCGTGGTGCGCGCTGCTGTCGAGGAGCGTGCGGCCGGCGCGCTTGCCCCGGCGCTGCGACGCGGCCTGGACCGCGGGGTGCGTCTTGACCTCCTCGGGCACGAGCTCCAGCTCGCTGTCGGCGAGGATGAGGGTGAGCACGCGCCCGCGAACGCGGGGCAGGCCTTAGCGCTTCCGCAGGAGGCAGAGGCGGTCGAGGTGCATCACGTCGAACGCCGCGTCCCCGTGCGCGGCGCGCAGCGCGCGCTCCAGCTCCTCGAGCACGCGGTCGCGCAGGGGCCCGGCGGCGCGCCGCAGGTTCTCCCGGCTCGCCTGGTATCCCAGGTAGCTGTCGGCGGTGAAGCGCACCGCGTGGTGCAGGCGCACCTCGTCCGCGCCGCCGAACGCGCTCTCCGCGATGCGGGGTAGGCGCTCCTCGCGCGCCATGTCGGTGTGCGGGGGCTCGGCCTGGAGCACGCGCCGCACGACCGCGTCGCTCAGCTGGGACGTCGGGTCGCCCGCCTCCTCGTACTTCCACCAGATGGCGCACAGCCCGCCCGGGCGCAGCACGCGGTGCATCTCCGCGTACGAAGGCAGAGGCTCCATCCAGTGGAAGGCCTGCGCGCAGGCGACGAGGTCGAAGCTCGCGGCGCGGAAGGGCAGTCGCTCCGCCTTGCCGAGCACGCGGTCGCGCGCCGGGTTTGCCCCGAGCATGACGCGCCCGATGTCGCACGCGACGAGGCGCGCCGCGCGGGATGCGAGCCCTTCCGCGCTCAGCCCGGTCCCGGCGGCGAGGTCGAGGATGCGCAACGGCCCCGCCGGGGCCGCGTCGAGGATGCGCGCGAACAATTGCGGCGGGTAGCCGCTGCGGAACTTCGCGTAGGCGTGCGTGAGGGAGTCGAAGTCGGGCGGCGTGCTCCCGTCGTTGGGCTTCGCGCTCATGTGCAGACGCGGCCGAGCGCGCCGAGCTTCGTCGCCAGGGCCAGCTCCTGGGCGATGCGCCGGCCCGTGCTCAGCTCGGGCGCGATGAGGTCGCTGTACGGGCTGCCCGTGATGTACGGGTTCGTGCCGGCGACGATGCGTGCGCTGATCTCGAACACCTTGAACTGCAGCTTGTCCGTGATGACCGTCTCCAGGCAGAACGGCCCCCACAGCCCGCCGAACAGCTCCTCCGCCTTCGCCACCACGCGCGCGCCCATGTCGAGCGCCTCGCCGAGGAGCGACTCGCGCATGACGAGGGGGAAGTTTCCCGTCACCACGAACGAGGGCTGGATGCCCATCTCCTCCAGCTCGTAGATGGAGCCGAGGCGGTGCGCCTCGTCGATGATGCTCTCGTCGCGCCGGTCCACGCCCAGCATCTGCAGCGAGCCGCCCCCGGGAAGCGTGTAGCCGTCGCCGGTGAGCGGGCTGTGGAAATAGTGGATGTAATAGCGCGTGCCGAGCACGAACTCCTGGATGTGGTACTTCGCCGTGCTGTCGATGCGCTTCTTGAACTCCTCGTAGTTCCGCGCGATGAAGAAGCCGCGCCCGCCCTTCGCCCCCATGTATTTCACGATGCAAGGGCGGTTGATGTCCTTCGGATCCTCGATGACTTCCGGCATGCGGATGCCCGCGCCGACCAGCCATTGGCGGGAGCGGACGCGGTCGCTCTCCCAGGGCAGGACGTGCCGGTTGCCGTAGGTCGGCACCTGCAGCTTCTCGTAGTTGTCCGTGCCCATGTACTCCACGAACGAGCCGTGCGGGATGATGACCACGTTGCGCGCGCGCAGCTCCTCGGCGTGGTCGAGCAGGTCGGCGTACTCGTGCACCGGAAAGAACGCGTCCGGCTTGCCCAAGGGGAAGGCGTCGTAGTAGCGCGGCGGCTTGCCCTTGCAGATGCCGAGCGTGCGGAAGCCTTCGCGGCGCGCGCCGTGGAAGATCTGCAGCGAGGAATGCGAGCAGACGGTGGCGATGGTGAGCTTGCCCGGGTCGTACTGGGCGAGCGCACGCGCCGCGTCGAAGCCTGCCATTACCGGGCGATGCCCTTCCTGGTCTTAGCCCTTTCGCGGGAGGGGGAGGCCCCGGGCGCTGAGGCCCGCCCGGGGCGATCAGCTCAACCCAGCACGAAGCCGCTCGGATGCTCCGGGCCCATGACGAAGCGGAACTCGGCGGCAGCGGTCACGTGCGTGTAGATGACGACGACGTGGAACGTGGCGGGCGTGCCCGCCTCCCAGCCCACGGCCTGCTGCGGGTGGAACGTGCCGTTCGCGGAATACGTCTCGCCGGCGCGCATCGTCGCCGGGCCCTCGATGCCCTGCTGGAACGTCGTGTTCCCCAGGGCGAGCTCGACCTCGAAGCCGGGCGCATCGGCGAACGGCGGGAGCTGGTTCGCCTCCAGGTTCGCCGAGGTCGTGGTGAAGTAGAACACGTACGGGACGCCCGCCTCGGGCAGGGCCTGCGCCGCGCTCGGCAGCTTGCCTTCCCACGTCGGGTAATCCGCGTCCGTGGCCTCGGGGTTGTTCACGGGGATGGTCGGCGCGACCGTGCCTTCGCTCGCCGGAGGGGCCGCGGCCAGCGTCTTGTCCGGCTGCAGGAACAGCGCCAGGGGCGGCAGCGTGGCGTTGGCCAGGAGGGCGGCCGGGCCGCTCGCGGCCGGCGGCGTCCCGCCGGCGGGGGCGTTCGTGGGCGGGCCCGGCTCCGCGCAGCCGGCCAAGGCCAGGGCCAGGACGGCGAGGACGCTCATCGGTGGGGTGCGGTGCATGGTTCTCCTCCTCCTACGCGCTCGTGACGCGCACGTTGCCCCTCCCGGCGCTCAGGTCGCCGGTCACGCGGGTCGCGCGCTGGTCGAAGCCGTTCGTCGTGGCGCTCCGGCGATGCTGGTCGCCGTGAACCGTGATGTCGGGCAGGTCGAGGCTCACGACGCCCGTGCCCGTGGAAGCGTCGAGCCGGTAGCCGTGCTGCGCGTCGCCGGGCAGTCGCACGTCGATGTCGCCCGTCCCCGCGCTCAGGTCGAGGTCGGCGCTGCCCAGCCCGGCGAACGCGGCGCGGATGCTGCCCGTGCCCGCGCTCACGTCGATGCGGCCCTGGGCCCACGCCGGGCGGACGTCGATGTCGCCCGTGCCCGCGGTCGCGTCCAGGCGGGCGAGGCGCACGCCCTGCACATCCACGCTGCCCGTGCCGGCGTTCAGGTCCGCCTTGGCGAGGACGCCGCCCGGCAGGAGGATGCGCGCGCTCATCGTGGCGTGCGGCTCGCCCCAGCGCCAGGAGCGCGCCGGCTCGTGGACGAGGAGGGAAGCGGTGCCCGTCCGCACCTCGGGCTGGAGCGATTGCGCGGCCGCGCGCGCCTCCTGCTCGCTGCTGCCCATGCCGCGCACATGGACCTCGACGTGCGCGCGGCCGTCCGGCGAAGGCGCGAGGGCGACCGTGCCCGTGCCGACGCACATGCCGATGGCCACGGTGCCGGCGAAGTCTTGCCCGGGCCCCGCCCCGCCGCTGTGCTTCGTGAGCCCCTCGCCAAACAGCACGTGCGGCACGACGACCGCGGCCAGGGCAGCGCCGCCGACGAACAAACCGACGAGCACGAGCAACGCCAGGAGGAAGCGCTTCGAGCTCATTCCTCCACCACCACCGTCTCCGCCAGGCGGTCGCTGGCGCGCTGCTGCTCCGCGCGGAAGAACACGAGGATGAAGAGGGCGTCGAGGAAGGCCAGCGGCGGGAAGACCTTCGTCACGTTCCGGATGAGCGCCTCGCGGTAGCCGATGGGCGTGCCGTCCACGCGCACCACCTTGAGCTTGAAGATGCGCTTCCCCAGGCTGGCGCCGGCCTTGCCCTCGGTCCAGGTGAAATACCCGAGGATGACGACGAACACCAGCCCGAACCCCGCCGGGATGAAGCCGCGCCCCTTGAACGGCGAGCCGAACACGTCGAACGGGTCGAACCCGCCGAACGTGCCGCCGAACGGCAGGAGCAGCACGCTGAGCGTGATGTCGATGATGGCGGCGACGGCCATCCACGCCAGGAACACGATGACCAGGTCGATGAGGTAGGCGATGGCGCGCTTCACGATGTCCGCGCGCTTCGGGGGCTTGGCCCGGGGGGCGACGAACGCCTGGGCCATGGCCTCCTCGCCGCCCATGTCGAGCAGGCCCGCCTGCAGGTCGCCCATGCTGACCTCGTCCCGGCCGGCGGAGCGGGCCTTCTCCTCGCCGGCGCCGTGCAGGTGCGACATGAGCTCGTAGTGCAGCCCGGCGCGCTCCGCCTCAGCGACGTGGTGCCGCGCCATGACGCGCTGCACGGTCGCGTTCAGCCACGCTTGCCCCTCGGCGCTCAGCTTCACTCAGCTCCCTCCCTTGAGCAGGCGGCCCACGGCCCCCGCGTACTCCTTCCATTCCTCGACCATGCGCTCGTGCAGCTCGCGGCCGCGCGCCGTGAGCTTGTAGTACTTGCGCGGCGGCACGCCGGGCTCGACCTCGCGCCATTGGCTGGCGATGAAGCCCTCGGCTTCCAGGCCGTGCAGCGCCGGGTAGATGTTGCCCTCGGCGAGCTGCAGCGCGCCCTTCGTGCGGTCGCGCACCTCGGCCACGATCTCGTAGCCATATCGCTCCCGCTCGCTGGCGAGCTGGAGGATGGCCAGCTTCGCGCTGCCCTTCCGCATCTGCTGCGTCCAGCGGTCGAGGTCCTCGCCAGCCATGGTCCTTGCCTGGGCATGCCAGGCACCTATGCATCATAGGTGCCCATGTCTCTTAGGCCTTGTGGGCGCCCGGTTGGAACGTGCGCTTCATACTTCGGGCGCCCTTGCAGGGCCCGTGGACGTGCCCGTGGCCATCGTGGGCGGCGGCGTGATGGGGCTGAGCGCGGCCTGGGCCCTGGGCAAGCGCGGCGTCGCCTGCGCCGTGCTCGACCCGCAGCCGCGCCGCACGGAGCGCAACGCCAGCAACGACGAGAGCAAGGTGTTCCGGCTCGCGTACGGGGAGCGCGACGACTACAGCCGCCTCGCGCTGCGCGCCCTGGAGGGATGGCGCGCGCTGGGGCGCGACGCGCACGTGCCGGTGCTGCACCCGCACGGCCTGCTCATGCTCGGGCGCGACGGGGGCAGCTTCGCCCTGCGGAGCGCCGACACGCTGCGGCGAC
>JAIVGT010000270.1 GCA_020201485.1 Halobacteriales archaeon | reverse complement strand
CATCAATGTGACCGACCCCGCGGGGGGGTGGTGGCGGGCGGACTGCAACGTCGAAGGGTTATCGTTCGGGGCTATCGCTCCCGGGGACTTCTGCAGCTTCAGCGGACCAGGCGCGCGCGGGTACAACGACGAGACGATTGCTGCAACATTCCGCGCCGGCGCCATCGACACCGATGGGCTTCCTCCCGGCCCGTGGCCCGCCAACCACGGCAATGACCAGGAGTACGCCGTCGGGAAGTGGAAGGCGACCCTGTACGCGTTCGGCGAGCGCCGCGCGCCACCGCAGCATCTCCAGCGGAAACGTGGGGCGCACCCGCAAAGCCTACGGCGCATTTTGAAGCTGCACCGGAAATCCCGGGTTCGGCTTCATGTGCCCGGAGCGCCCACCTCACCGTATGGAGCAGGACGAGCTGACCATCGAGGTGCGCTACCGGGGGAGCGTCGTCGAGCGCTGGGCCCTGCCCGTCCACGAGGGCGACGTGCGCGGCTTCGTCGAGCGCGTGCGCGACGCGTTCTACGCGGCGCGCGAGGCGTTGCGCACGTCGGAGCGGCCGGTGGGGGAGCTGCGCGCGGAGCGCGTCCGCATCGCCGCCATGGCCGAGCGCAGCCGCGAATCCCGCGCGGCGCGCAAGCACGTCGCGCAGCGGGCGCGCGGCGCGTTCAGCGCCGAGACGATGGACTGGATGCGGCAGCGCGAGGCGGCCCGGCGCGCCGCGGACGAGGAGCGCCGCGCGCCTCGCTGACGCTCCCGCGTCCTCCACAGGAGGCAGCCGGCTAGGGCACGACCTCGAAGGCGCCGCGCATCGTCGGGTGCAGGCGGCAGAAATAGCTGTAGAAGCCGGGCGGGAGGTCGGCCGGCGTGCCCCACAGCGGGTCGTCGTGCGGGTCGGGGGGGATGCTCCCCCCGTCGAGCACGTCCAGGTTGCCCAGCCGGTCGCTGTCGAACACGCCGTCTGGCCGCGGGTAGTTCGCCGTGTACGCGCCGTTGCACGGCCAGGCGCAGCTCGTCACGGTGTGCCGGACGACCGCGGCCGTGTCCACGTTCACGAACGTCAGGCCGCGCCCCGCGTGCACGACCGGCGGCAAGCCGAGGGCACCGGCGAGGTTCGCGTCCCCGGGCGCGTAGGCGAACTGGGCGATGGCCACGGCCGGGGGGCTGTCCAGGCCGGGCGCGGGCGGTGGCACGGGCGCGTTGCACGCCGGCGAACCGGGGACGTCGCACAACGCCAGCTCCGGCCCGTCCCACGCCCGGTTCGGCACGGTCGCGGTCGCATCCATGCCCGGCGCGTCCACGACGCGCGGCGCGAAGTCGCTCCGGGCGCAGCCGGGGCCGCGCGGGCCGGGCGCCTGCGCCGGGTCCATCTGGATGGCGGCGAAGGTCATGGCCTGGTACGTGGCGACCTCGCGGTTCGCGTACAGGCCGAACTGGGCCAGCCTGTCCCCGGCGCGCAGCGGCGCGCGGAAGCCGGGCTTCGTCACGCCCATCTGGAAGTCCTCGGAATACGGCCACGCCGCGGGATTGCGGTCCAGCTTGTCGCTGCGGAACAGCGTCGTGCCCGGCAAGCCGTCCCCGTCGAGGTCTGCGTCGCAGCCGCTCCCGTCCGGCCCGAGGTTCGCCACGATGGTGGCCATGCCGTTCGGATGCAGGTGCCCCTGGGCGAAGACGAGCGTCGCGTCCTCGGGGACGAGGAACGAGGCGTTGAGGAGGCGCGGCGTGAAGAAGCCGTAGTACGTCGGCACGGGCAGGCCGTAGTCCGCCGGCCCGTACCGGTTGTAGATGCCGTCGAGCGGGTAGGTGAACACGCCGTCGCCCTGCGGCTGCCGGGGCACGTCGAAGATGTCTCCCCACAGCCCGCCGCGCACGCCGTGCACGTCGCGCCCGGCGACGCAGCCGTCGATGTCGTCCACGGGCAGGGCGCGCAGGGGGTCGCGGCAGCGGCGCGCATCCGCGACCTGCGGGGCCGTGCCGTAGACGAACTCCACGTCGAGGAGGATGGTCACCACGCGCGGAACCGTCTGCTTGTTGTGCAGCATGAGCACGAGGACCTGCGCCTGGTCCTGCATGAACGGGATGCCGTAGAGCGGGCCGTGCGGGGCGGCGGCGGCGCGCGAGGCCAGGTCGATCTGCGTGCGCTCCTCGCCCGTGCCGAAGATGAACGGCGGGGAGAGCGTGCCCGTCGCGGCGCCGAACCAGAGGGCGTGGTGGATGTGCACCTGCAGGTTCGTCGGCACCTCGCCCGTCGCCGCGTCCTGCAGGCGGAAGGCGAGCTTCGTCACGAAGCCCGTCTCGAACGGCAGCGCGAGCGCGTAGCGGTCGAGGTCCCAGCCCTGGGGCACGACGTGCGGGCCGTACAGGAAGGTCGTGTGCACGAGGCTGCCGGCGGGGCGGGGCAGCATGGCCTCGACCGGCTGCGCCACGTCGGCGAGCGGGAGCGCTTCCAGGCGGATGCCGAGCGGTGCGCCGCCCAGCGGCGGGCCGGGCACGGGAGCCGCGGGCAAGGCCGGGACGAGGAGGAGGGCGAGCACGGCGCTCGCGAGCCAGGCGCGGGACCTCATCGGTGCGTCATGCGCATGCCGCTGATAAGCGCTCTCGCCGCAGCATCATCGGCTTCCGCGGGCAGGCTAGGGCACGACCTCGAAGGCGCCGCGCATGCTGGGGTGGATGCGGCAGAAATAGGCGTAGTACCCGGCGGGCAGGTCGCCCGGCGTGCTCCACAGCGCGTCGTCGTGGCTGTCGGGCGGGACGCTCCCGCCGTCGCCCAGGTCCATGTTGCCCAGGCGGTCGCTGTCGAACGCCCCGTCCGGCAGCGGATAGTTCGCCGTGTACGGGCCGTTGCACGGCCAGGCGCAGCTCGTCACGGTGTGCCGGACGATGGCCGCGGTGTCGAGGTTCACGAAGCCCAGGCTCTGCCCGGCGTGCACGACGGGCGGCGCGCCGAGGGGCGCGGCGAGGTTCAGGTCGCCAGGGGCGTAGAGGAACGCCGCGATGCCGACCGCGGGCGGGCTGTCGAGGCCGGGCGCGGGGAGAGGGACGGGCGTGTCGCATGCCGCCGCGTCCGGCACGCCGCAGAGCGCCAGCTCCGGGCCGTCCCAGGCGCGGTTCATCACCGTCTCCACCGGGTCGCCGCCCGGGTCGCCGAGCAGGTGCGCACGCAGCTCGCCGAGCTGGCAGGGGCCGGGGGTGCGGGGCGCGGGGCGCTGCGCCGGGTCCACGAGCAGGCCGGCGAAGGTCATGGCGTTGTACGTGGCGACGTCGCCGTTCGCGTACAGCGCGAACTGGGCCAGCCGGTCGCCGGTGCGCAGCGGGGCGCGGAAGCCCGGCTTCGTCACGCCCATCTGGAAGTCCTCGGAATAGGGCCAAGCGGCCGGGTTGCGGTCGATCTTGTCGCTGCGGTAGAGCGTCACACCGGGCAGGCCGTCGCCGTCGAGGTCGGCCTCGCAGCCGCTGCCGTCCGGGCCGAGGTTCGCGACGACGGTGGCGATGCCGCCGGGGTGCAGGTGCCCGCCGCCGAACACGAGCGTCGCGTTTTGCGTGACGGGCATGACCTCGCGCAGCAGGTTGCCGAAGCGCGGCAGCGTGGGCAGGGGCAGCCCGTAGTCGGGCGGGCCGTACAGGTTGTGCTCGCCGTCCGTGGGGAAGGTGAACACGCCGTCGCCCTGCGGCTCGCGGGGCACGTCGAACACCTCGCCGAACAGCGCGCCGTGCACGTCGTGCACGCGCCGCCCGGCGGCGCAGCCGGTGATGTCGCTGAGGGGGGCGGGCAACGCGCCGGCACAGTCCGATGCGTCCCGGATGCTGAGCGAGGTGCCGTACACGAAGTCCACGTCGAGGCGGATGACGACCTGGTGCGGCGTGGTCTGCTTGTTGTGGAGCATGAGCACGAGCACCTGCGGGCTCTGGCGCAGGAACTGCAAGCCGTACAGGGGCCCGGCCGGGTCGGCGGCCGCGCGCAGGCCGAGGTCGATGACGCTCCGCTCCTCCCCCGTGCCCATGACGAACTCGCCGCCGAAGCCGCCCGTGGTGAGCTGCGGGTTGAACCAGAGCGCGTGGTGGATGTGCACCTGCAGGTTCGTGTAGCTCTCGCCCGTGGCCGCGTCCACGAGGTGGTACTCGAGGCGCGTGACGAAGCCCGTCTCGAACGGCAGGCTCACCGTGTAGCGGTCGAGGTCCCAGCCCGGCGGGATGTCGTGCGGCCCATACAGGAACGTGGTGTGCACCACGGTCCCCGCCGGCTCCGGCAGCATGCCTTGGACGGGCGCGACGAGGTCGCCCGGGCCGATGTCGAGGGGCACGCCGAGCGGTCCGATGGGCACCGCGTTGGCCGGCGGTGCGCTCGCCGCAGGCCCCGGCAGCGCTGGCAGGACGAGCACGGCGAGGACCAACACCGCCAGTGGGGCGCGGGGGCGCATCAGAGGCAGGACCCCGCACGCTGGCTTAATGGCTCTCGCCGGAGAGCGTGCCTGCGTCTGCGGAGTCTGGGCAGCGCTGGCCCATTCCGCGTCGTGACGAGGTCTCAGGCCACGACCTGGAACGCGCCCCGCATCCACGGGTGCAGGCGGCAGTAGTAGCTGTAGACGCCGGGCGGCAGGTCGGCGGGCGTGTCCCACGTCGTGTCGCGCGGCGGGACCACGCTGCCCCCGTCGAAGATGTCCGCGTTGCCCATGCGGCCGCTGTCGAAGCGCCCGTCGGGCTGCGGGTAGTTCGCCGTGTACGCTCCGTTGCACGGCCAGGCGCAGCTCGTCACGGTGTGCCGCACGACCATGCCCACATCGGCATTGACGAACGTGATGCTCGTGCCCTGGCGCACGACCGGGGGCAGGCCGAGGGGCGCGGCCAGGCCGCGGTCGCCGAGGAGGTAGGTGAAGCCGCTGATGACGACCCGGCTCGCCTCCGCGCCCGGGACAGGCAGCGCCGGGTCGCCCTCGCACGCCGGCGCGCCGCCCACACCGCACACCGGCATGTCGTGGTCGAAGGCGCGGTTCGGCACGCTGCGCGTCGCGTCCCCGCCGCCGAGCAGGAGGGGAGCCGTGTCGGCCAGGCTGCACGCGCCGTTGCGCGCGGCGGGCGCTTGTCGTGGGTCGACGTGCAGGCCGGCGAACGCCATGGCCGCGTAGCTCGCCTGGTCCCGGTCGGCATAGACGCCGAACTGCGCGATGCGGTCCCCGGCGCGGATGGGGGCGCGGAAGCCGGGCTGCGTCGTGCCCATCTGGTAGTCCTCGCTGTGCGGCCAGGCGAGCGGGTCGTGGTCCAGCTTGTCGCTGCGGAACAGCGTGACGCCGGCGAAGCCGTCGCGGTCGAGGTCGGCGCACGGCGCATCGTCCGGCCCGAGGTTCACCACGACGTCGGCGACGCCGTTCGGGTGCAGGTGCCCGGCGCTGAACACCATCGTGCCGCTCGTGCTGGCGACGAAGCTGTCGAGGCGCGGGTTGCTCGGCCAGACGTTGCGGTCGTCGCCCAGCGGGTCGCGGGGCACGTCGTAGGTCTGGACCCTGAGCTGGCCGTCGAGGGCGTGGAGATCCTGCCCGGCGGCGCACGCGTCGCCAACCATCACGATGAGGCTGTCGCACGCCGCGGCCGCTGCGATCTGCTGCGCCGTGCCATCCACGAACCGTAGGTGCAGCCGGATCTCGCCGAGGAAGGGCGTGGTCTGCTTGTTGTGCAGCATGAGGAGCATGGTGTGCATCT
>JAIVGT010000401.1 GCA_020201485.1 Halobacteriales archaeon | reverse complement strand
GCGTTGAGCTGGAGCTTGTCCTTGCTGTGCGTCACCGCGAGCAGGCACGCGATGCCCAGGCTCCCCTGCGGGACCGCGTCGCTCCGGTACGCGCTCGCCCCGCCCAGGCAGCCGGTCCCGCCGCGCGCCAAGGCCGCGCCCCCCGCGACCCAGCCGAACACCGTCGTGCCGCCGATGTCCTTGCGCACCGCGAACGGCGGGAAGGGGTCGATGATGGTCAGGTCGAGGTTCACGCGCTGCGCCGCGATTTGCTCCGGGTGCCCGGTGTGGTTGTCAAATGCCTGCAGGTCGAGGGTGAGCCGGAGCGGGCCCGGCATGGCCGCGCCGCCGACGCTGAACTGGAAGGCGTTGTCCGCGGTCGGCCGGAGAGGCGGCGTGATGTTCTTCACGAACGTCGCGTTGTCGATGCTCACCTGGTCGCCCGGCCCGTTCAGCTGCGCCGCGAAGTCGTACGAATTGTTGTCCCCGGCCGCGGGCTGGGCGCGCACGTACACGAGGCCGAGCGAGCCGGCGGTGAAGTTGTAGTTCCAGATGATGGCCAATGGGTTGGTCTCCGTGGGGCTGAACACGAGGGTGCGCGTGTCGCGATACGTCCAGAGCGTGATGTTCAACGGCCCGAGCATCAGGTTCTGCTGCGTGGGGATGGAGGCGATGGGCGTGCCCGCTCCGGTGATGCCCGGCGTGTCCTGCGCGAGGGCCGGCGCGGCCAGGGGTAGGAGGACGAGAAGCGCGAGCCATGCGGGCGCCAGGGGGCGCATGCGCGCGCAACGGGCTTGGCCCATTTGAACGTTGTTCCGGGACCGGGCGCGATGCCGAGGCTCGATGCGCCAGCCGCACCCTTTAATACACGCGCCCCCTTGTCCGCGCCGGCGATCCCGATGCACGCCTTCCGCGTCTCCGGCGAGTACGAGCACGGCGAGCTCAAGCACTGGTCGCGCTTCCACTACGAGTTCATCTGCGACAGCGAGGACCAGGCGCGCGAGCGCGTCCTCAGCCTGCTCGGCAGCAAGCACCGCGTGCCGCGGCGCGACATCCAGGTGACCGAGGTCAAGCCCATCACGGCCGAGGAGGCCACGGACCCGGTCATCGCCGCGCGCCTGCAGAAGGGCTCGGCATGATGGGGCAGGACGCGGAGGCGCAGCTGCGCGAGGCGATGCAGGCCGGCGAGCTGCTGCAAGGCCAGCTCGCGAACATCGAGGAGCAGCTCGCCTACCTCAGCGCGGCGCAGCAGGAGCTGAGCCGGGGCAGGCTCGCCTTGGAGACCATCGGCGACGCGAAGCCGAACGAGGAGGTCTTGCTCCCCCTCGGCGGCGGCGCGTTCGCGCCGGCGAAGCTCGCCGGCACGGGCAAGGTCCTGCTCCACATCGGGGCCGGGTACCACATCGAGGTCCCGCCCGCGCAGGCCGCGGAGCGCCTGGACGAGCAGCTCGGCCGCGCCCGCGAGGCGAGCCAGCGCCTGTCCCAGGAAGGCCAGCAGGTGCAGGAGCAGCTGCAAGCCCTGGAGCAGCACGTGCAGACCCTGGCGCGGTGAGCCCATGGGCATGTTCGACGTGCTCCGCGGGAAGCTGAAGAAGTTCAGCAAGGACGTGGAGGAGG
>JAIVGT010000269.1 GCA_020201485.1 Halobacteriales archaeon | reverse complement strand
CTCCAATTCTCGCGCTCGCTGTTCTCGTGAGCGCTCTGCAGGGCGTCGCAACGGGAGGCCCAATGGTATTCGCGGGTTCCTAGTGGGCTCTGCGATCGAGACTGGGGCCCAGCATCTTTCGGAGTCAATCGTCTCTTCTCCAGGCGAACGGCGTCATCTATTTGTCGGCCCACGTTCCCGCGATTGAGACAATGAGGTCCCCTGCATTCTTCACAACGAACGCCGGTGCCTCCTGGAATCCCCTTCCACCGGGGTTGCACGAACCAGGTGGCGAAGCTGCAATCACATCCGACTCTTCAGGCAACTCATGGATGCTTGACAATGGGCCGCCATCAACCGCGTCGTACCTCGCCCTGTATCGTTTCTGCAATCAAGGTCAAAGCCAATGCGATTATGATTCAAATGTTTGGGATCCCGGCTTGAACGCTGCTGCGTCGTGCCATCCCGGAATCGTTGACCGACCTTGGATAGCTTACGCCGGCCAGAGCAAGCTTGTCTTGATCAACGGCGGAGCCGACATCCCTCCGGGCAATCCCCCGCCTGGCGATCCAGTGGGACTTCCCGATATTCAGACTAATATGCAAATTGGAACGTACGATCCTGTCAGCCACATGAAGATTTGGAACATGTGCGCGTCGAGGGGATACGTTCCGAGCCCGCCAACCGTAAGGTCGGATGGCGTCTTTGCAGTGGCGCAAGTCCAGCCCGTCGAAGGCCCCGCGAGGCACGTCCAAGTGGTTGTCGGAAGTAATCCCTTGGCTCTTTCCAGCGTGACTGCCTTCCCTGGTGAACCCGTGGGTTGCGAGTTCAAGCTCGCGTTTCCTGCGTTCAATCGGACGGGCACGTCGTTCGTTAGCACGCTTACGGGGAGCCACAGCTTCACTGCGGGCTACTCTACGGATTTGTCGCATTTCACATACAACGACATTAGCATCCCCATCGGGTCCGAAACCGAGGCCCGTCTATTCTGGGTTGCCGGCAATCCTGCCCGGCATGCGCCCTTTGCCATGTTTGGCGTCGGCGACCATGACTGTACTGCGCTGACATTCTATGCGGGGCACCTTCGCGTGGGCTCGGCCGGCGCGGTGTTTCTTGACGACTGGAGCCAGGTTACTCCGACTCTTCAAGGCGTGTGCGTTGCAGACTTCGTGTCTGCCGCTCTTGGCGCAGACGGAATTGGCCGCGTTCCTGGAATGCGCCATGTTAATGCGTGTGCGGGGGATCCTGGCGCACGGCCACTCACCGTATACACGCAAGTGAGCGGCCCCCTCGGTTAGGGGACAGTTCGGGTTCTCGACCGTCGCCCCCGACAAAACCTTCATGAAGGCCAGCCCCTTTGCGCCCCCCACCGGGACGGTAGATCAGCCGGGAGATCGCCAGACTGAAGATCTGGAGGTCGCGGGTTCGATTCCCGTCCGTCCCATCTCCAGGAGCAGGCCGGGTCGCGCCATCGCCTTCGACGGCGCGCCCCGAAAGTGCATCAAAGCCGGGATTTTCCTGGTGGTGTGGGCGCCCCGCGCACCGGAAGCAAATCGAAGCGGTCAAATAGCGTCGCTGGGAATCCGAAGGCTGGGAAGGGATGCACATCGCAGCCCCGCTTCCAGGCCGAGCGCACCCCTTCCGCGGCCGGGCGTGAGCCATGCACCTGAAGAGCGTCGAGGTCGAGAGCTTCAAGTCCTTCGGCCGGCGCATCCAGGTGCCGTTCCTGGAGGGCTTCACCGCCGTCACCGGGCCGAACGGCTCGGGCAAGAGCAACATCAGCGACGCCATCCTGTTCGTGCTCGGCCCGCGCAGCTCCAAGGCCATCCGGGCCGGGAAGCTGACCGACCTCATCTACAACGGCGGGAAGAAGGGCAAGGCGAGCGACGCGTGCAAGGTCAGCCTGGCCTTCGACAACAAGGACCGGACCATCCCCCTCGAGGAGGACGAGGTCACCCTGACGCGCGTCGTGCGCAGGAGCAAGACGAACAAGGATGACTACTACTCGCACTTCTACGTCAACGGCCGTGCCAGCAGCAGCGCGGAGTTCGACAACCTCCTGGCCCACGCGCGCATCAGCGCGGACGGCTACAACATCGTGCAGCAGGGCGACGTGACGCGCATCGTGAACATGACGCCCCTGGAGCGGCGCAGGCTGCTTGACGACATCGCGGGCATCACGCAGTTCGACGGCGACATCGAGCGCGCGGACAAGAAGCGCACCGACGTCGAGGCGAACCTGGAGCGCATCGGCATCATCCTCCAGGAGATCAACCACCAGCTCAAGGCCCTCGACCGCGACCGCGACGCGTCGCAGAAGTACCGCGACCTCAAGGTCGAGGCGGAGCAGGTCCGGGCGAAGCTCGCGTGGAAGCGCCGGCAGGGCGCGCAGCAGGACCTGGAGCGCATCGCCGCCTCCCTGGCGAAGAACGGCGCGGACAAGACGGCGGCCGAGGCGCAGCTGGAGGAGCTGCGGGGCAAGGTGCGCGCGGCGGAGGAGCAGCTGCGCGACGCGGAGCGCCGCATGGCGGAGCTCGGCGGCGAGGAAGCCAAGGAGATGCGGCTGAAGATCCAGGGACTGCAGCTCGCGGCCCAGCTCGCGAAGGAGGCGGTGAACCACGCCAAGGGCGAGACCGTCGAGCTCAAGGCCGCGAAGCAGCGCGACGCGCAGGAGCTGGCGCGCGTGCAGAAGGACCAGAAAGGCTTGCTGAAGGAGCAAAGCCAGCTCACCGAGGGCCGGGCGAAGGCGGGCGAGCGGCTCACGGCGAAGAGCAAGGCGCTGGACGAGGCGCGGGAGCGCATCAGCGCCAGCAACAGCAGCGCCGGGGACATCAACCGGCAGCTCGCCCAGCTCAAGGTCGAGCACGAGAAGCTCGCGGCGAAGCTGCACGAGCTGGAGCTGGAGCGGCAGCGCATGGAGGACCGGCGGGACGCGCTCAAGCGCAGCATCGCCGAGGCCGAGGAGCTCATCAAGACCACGGAGTTCGAGCTCAAGGACGTCGCGTTCAACCTCAAGGAGCTGAAGAAGGACGCCGAGGGCAGCGGCAGGAGCGAGGGCGACCTGCGCAAGGACCACGTCGCCAAGAAGAAGGAGGAATCCGAGCTCACGCGGCAGCTCGGCGAGCTGGAGCAGAGCGTGCGCCGCCTGCAGAACCAGTACGCGCAGCTCAAGGCGGAGAGCGAGCACGCCCAGAACGTCCAGCGCGGCTACAACCGCGCCGTGACCGCGGTCCTGGAGGCGCGCGACACCGGCTCCCTGCGGGGCATCTGCGGCACCATCGCCGAGCTGGGCAAGGTGGACGCGAAGCTGGAGACGGCCATGGAGCTGGCGGCGGGCGGGCGCATGAGCGCCATCGTCGTCGAGGACGACGGGAGCGCTGCGAGCGCCATCGAGTTCCTGACGAAGAACAACCTCGGCCGCGCGACCTTCCTGCCGCTCAACAAGATGCTCCCGGGCAAGCCGGCGGGCAAGCCGCTCATGGTCGTGCAGGACGAGGACAGCCTCGGCTTCGCCCTCGACCTGGTGAAGTTCGACCAGCGCTACAGGAACGCGTTCTGGTTCGTGTTCCGCGACACCGTGGTCATGAAGAACCTGGCCGCGGCGCGCAAGCACATGGGCGGCGTGCGGTTGGTCACGACCGGCGGCGAGGTGCTCGATGCCTCCGGGGCCATGACCGGCGGCTCCCTCGATGGCGCATCGGGGACGAAGTTCCGCGGCGGCCAGGCGCAGGGCGACCTGGAGACCATCGGCAAGCAGCTGCGCATGACCCTGGCCCACCAGGAGGCGCTGAGCGGCCAGCTCATGGAGGTGCGCACCGCGCTCGCTGCCATCGAGGAGCAGCTCAAGGGCGCGAGCATCGCCGGCGCGGGGCGCGAGACGCGCGTGGGCGACCTGGAGCTCAAGTCGAAGGAGTACGAGGCCAAGCTCAAGGCGCAGGAGGACGCGCTCACCACGGCGCAGAAGGAGCTGAAGGAGACGGAGCGCGCCCTGGAGCAGCACGGCGAGGGCATCGGCAAGGCCCAGGCGCGCCTGAAGGAGATGGACCAGGAGCGCGACGTGAAGGGCAAGCTCATGCTCAAGTCCACGAGCAAGGAGCTGGCCGAGCTCGTGGAGAGCCTGCAGAACGAGGTCATGGCGGCGGGGGAGCAGAGCCGCGACGCGGACGCGAAGCTCGCCGGCATCACGAAGCAGCTCGAGGTCATCGGCCAGCGCGTGGGCGAGCTGGAGCAGCGCATCGCCCAGTGCGACGCGCAGATGGCCGAGCACGCCAAGACGGTCGAGGCGAAGCAGGCGGAGGCGGAGGCCCAGGAGGACCAGCTCAAGGTCCTGCTGAAGGTCGAGGAGAAGTCCAGCGGCGAGCTGAAGAAGCTCCAGCAGGCGCGCGACGCCGCCTACGAGGAGACGGTGGACCTGCGCGGCAAGATGGACAAGACCGCCGAGCGCATCGACACCTTGGGCGACCTGCTGGTCAGCCTCGAAGGCAAGCAGCCGGTCGCCGAGCACGAGCGCGACGAGGCGGAGCAGGAGCTGCAGCAGTGCACGTTCAAGATCGAGGGCGAGGTCAGCGACGACCTCGACGTGCTCAAGGCGCGCAACAAGAGCATCGAGCGCAGCATCGAGAACCTGGGCGGGGTGAACTTCCGCGCCCTGGAGGAGTACGAGGCGCAGGCGAAGCGGAAGGGCGAGCTGGAGGGCGAGGTGGAGCGCCTCAACCTGCAGCGCGAGGAGCTGCTCAAGCTCGTCGAGGAGATCACGAGCAAGAAGAAGGAGGGCCTGATGAAGGTCTTCGTCGAGATCAACGCCAACTTCAGCCGCACCTTCGCGCAACTGAGCGACGGCGGCATCGCGGAGCTCAAGCTGGAGAACGCGGAGCGGCCGTTCGACGGCGGCCTCATCATCAAGAGCCAGCCCAAGGGCAAGCGGGTGAACCGCCTGGAATTGCTGAGCGGCGGGGAGAAGTCCCTCACCGCCCTCGCCCTGGTCTTCGCCATCCAGCAATACGCGCCGAGCCCGTTCTACGTGCTGGACGAGGTGGACATGTTCCTCGACGGCGTGAACGCGGAGAAGGTGGCGCAGCTCGTCAAGGGGAACAAGGACAAGGCGCAGTTCATCATGGTCAGCCTGCGCAAGGTCACGCTGAAGGAGGCGGACCACGTGTACGGCGTGACGATGACCGCCGAGGGCCAGACGGAGATCGTCGGCGAGGTCCGCATCGACGAGATCGTGGAGGAGCCGCCCCCCGCGGAGGCTGCGCCGTGAGCCCGCCTCCCGCGGAGCTGGAGCGGCCCCCGGAGGAGTTCCCGCCCGAGGCGCAGCCCACGCTCGAGGAGCAGCGCATCCTCCAGCACCTCCTCTTCCACAAGAGCCTGCTCAGCGAGGATGGCGACGGGGCGCGCATCAACAACTACCTCGCCATGGTGAAGGCGAGCAAGGAGGGCGCCCACCTGGTCATGGTCAACCCCTTCGACAAGGCCATCGCCATCGCCTTCCAGCTCGTCATGGAGAAGCACCTCGACCCGTGGCGGCTCGACCTCGTGCAGTTCACCGAGATGTACCTGAAGCACGTCCGGAAAGGCGGCGAGGTGGACCTCATCACCGCCGGCCGGCTCATCTTCATGGCCTGGACCGTGCTCAAGCTGCAGAGCGACGAGGCGTTGCTCCATGCCGAGCAGAGCCGGAACCTGCCGCAGCCGGAGCCGGAGGTGAGCTGGGACGACATCCCGGCCGACGGCTGGCTCACCGACGACGGGGAGTACGCGTTCACGAACGCCGTGCTCGCGAAC
>JAIVGT010000067.1 GCA_020201485.1 Halobacteriales archaeon | reverse complement strand
GACTGGACGAAGCTCAAGGGCGTGCCAGCCGGCTTCGCCGATGGGACCGACGCCGGCGCTTCCCGGCCGCAGTTCGCGCGGGGCGCGCTCGACAGCTCGGGCAGCGTGGGCGGCAACGTCAGCGTCACGATCGGCGTGGACGGGCTGGGGCTCATCGCCTACAGCGACGAGTCGAACCAGGACCTGAAGGTCGCGCACTGCGCCAACGTCGAGTGCACCACGGCCACGCTCACCACCCTCGACAGCGCCGGCAGCGTCGGCAACCAGCTCGCGCTCGTCGTCGGCAGCGACGGCCTGGGCATCATCGTGTACGTGGATGCCACGAACCAGGACCTCAAGGTCGCGCACTGCGGCAACGGCGAGTGCACCTCGGCCACGCTCAGCGTGCTCGACGGGGCCATCGGCCCGGACGGCGGCTATCCCTCGGTCGCGGTCGGCACGGACGGCTTCGCCTACGTGTCCTACTTCGAGGGCACGAACGACGACCTGAAGTTCGCGCGCTGCACGGCGCTCGACTGCAGCACCTCCGCGGCGACCGTGCTGGACTCGGCCGGCACCACCGGCCAGTACACCTCCATCACCATCGGCTCGCGCCTCGGCCATCCGGTCATCGCCTACTACAAGTCGGTCACGGGGCTGCGCGTCCTGGAGTGCGCGAGCCTGAACTGCAGCACGACCACGACCATCGATTCTCCCGACAGCAGCGGGGGCAAGTTCGCCTCCCTCGCGGCGCTTCCCACGGGGGGCTACGTCGTCAGCTCCTACGACGCCGGCTCGAAGGAGCTGCACACCGCCTACTGCCCCCCGCCGACGAGCGGCACGCGGGAATGCACGGGCACGTACGTCGTCACCACCGTCGACGCGTCGGTCACGGACATCGGTGTGGGCACCTCGGCGAGCGTCGTCGAGGGCCTGCCCGTCATCAGCTACGGCGACGTCACGGGCGGCGACCTGCGCGTGGCGCGGTGCTGGGTCGTGAACTGCAGCGCGGCGAGCACCATCACGCTCGACAGCGCCGGGAGCGTGGGCGACAACAGCTCGCTCACCATCGGCCCGGACGGCTTCCCCCTCGTCGCGTACCACGACGCCACGAATGGCGACCTGCGCGTGGCGCACTGCGCGAACGTCGCGTGCGTGCCGTACTTCCGCGCGCGGTGAGCGCGGCTGCTCGCCAGCCCCCGGCCGCAACCTTCATACCTGGTGCGTGCGTCAGGCCGCCTGCCGTGCGCATCGCCGTCGTGGAACGGGGCCGCTGCCAGCCCAAGAAGTGCCAGTTCGAGTGCCACCACTTCTGCCCCATCGTCCGCCAGGGCAAGCCGTGCGTGTGGATGGCCGACCACGGCAAGGCGGCCATCAGCGAGACGCTGTGCATCGGCTGCAACATCTGCGTCGTGAAGTGCCCGTTCGACGCCATCCACATCATCAACCTGCCCGAGGAGCTGAAGGAGGACCTCGTCCAGCAGTACGGCGAGAACGGCTTCCGTCTGTTCCGCCTGCCCGTGCCCAAGGCCGGCGGCATCGTCGGCCTGCTCGGCCCGAACGGCATCGGCAAGACCACCGCCATCAAGATCCTGAGCGGCCAGGAGCAGCCGAACCTGGGCGACTACCAGAAGCCGGGCAGCTTCGACGTCGCCGTGCAGCGCTACCGCGGCACGGAGCTGGGCGAGTACCTGGCGCGCGTCGCGCGGGGCGAGGTGCGCAGCGCGTTCAAGCCGCAGTACGTGGACCGCCTCAACCAAGTGGCGAAGGGCACGGTGCGCGAGCTCCTGGACAAGGTGAACGCGCCGGCGGACCTGTTCCAGCGCGTCACCGACGACCTCGGCCTCACCCGCTTGCTCGCGCACGACGTCACCACGCTCAGCGGAGGCGAGCTGCAGCGCGTGGCCATCGCCGCGACCCTGCTGAAGGACGCGGACGTGTACTTCTTCGACGAGCCGAGCAGCTACCTGGACATCTACCAGCGCCTGCGCGCGGCGCGCCTCATCCGCCAGCTCGCCGAGGAGCGGGGCAAGGCGGTCATCGTCATCGAGCACGACCTCGCGGTGCTGGACTTCCTCGCCGACCAGGTGCACCTGCTGTATGGGACGGAGTCCGCGTACGGCGTCGTGGCCTTGCCCCGCCCGACGCGCACCGGCATCAACACCTACCTCACCGGCTACATGCGCGAGGAGAACATCCGCTTCCGCGACCAGGCCATCGCCTTCGAGGTCCACCCTCCGCGCAAGGGCTGGCAGAAGAACGTGCTCTTCGAGTACCCGGCCATCCGGAAGCAGCTCGACCAGTTCACGCTCGAGGCCAGCCCGGGCACGATCTCCGTGGGCGAGGTCATCGGGGTCCTCGGGCCCAACGCCACGGGCAAGACGACCTTCGTGAAGATGCTCGCCGGCGAGCTGAAGCCGGACGCGGGCGATGTGGAGCTGAAGCTCAAGGTCAGCTACAAGCCGCAGTACATCAAGGCCGACTTCGAGGGCACGGTCGAGTTCCTCCTGAACACGACGCTCGGCGTGAAGAGCATCGACCCGTTCTTCCAGGCGGAGGTCGCGCGCCCGCTCGGCTTGGAGCGGCTGAAGCAGAAGGAGGCAGGCAAGCTGAGCGGGGGCGAGCTGCAGCGCGTCGCGCTCGCCCTGGCGCTGGCGCGCGACGCCGACCTGTACCTGCTCGACGAGCCCAGCGCCTACCTCGACAGCGAGCAGCGCATGGTCGCGGCCAAGACCATCCGGCGCGTCATGGAGAAGAGCGGCAAGAGCGCCCTGGTCGTGGACCACGACGTGTACTTCATCGACCTCCTCGCGGACAGCATCATGGTGTTCGGCGGCGAGCCGGGCAGGCACGGCAAGGCGGAGGGGCCGTTCGACATGCGCGAGGGCATGAACCGCTTCCTCGCCGGCCTGGACATCACGTTCCGCCGCGACAAGGAGTCCATGCGGCCCCGCGTGAACAAGCCGGGCAGCGGCAAGGACCGGGAGCAGAAGGCCCTGGGCGAGTACTACTACGAGCCGCGTGCGGGCGACCAGGAATAGGGCCATTCCCCAATGCTGGCGCATTGCGCTAGGACGTTGCTAGGGGAATCGCGGATTCCGCGGCGCTTTGCAAGCCAGGATGCGACGAAGATTCGAGGCATGAGCCCATACGCTCAAGGGGCCTGGGACCTCCCGCGCGGGCATGCACACGCATCGCGCATCCGCGCCCGTCCTGCTCGCGGTCAGCCTCGCCGCGCTCGCCTTGGCCGGCTGCACGCAGAGCCCGGAGCCGAGCACCGCGCGCGAGGGCGGCGGCACGACGGGCACGAGCGCCGACGTGGGCGGGAACGTGACCGCGGGCAACACCACCGCCCAAGGCAACACGACGGCGACAGGCAACACGACCGGCAACGCCACGCAAGGCAACGTGACCGGCAACGTGACCAGCAACGTCACGGCCAACACCACCGCCCCGAGCGCCACGCTCTTCGACGAGGACGCGAGCTACAGCGGCGTCGCGCCGGCCGATGCGACCTTCGACGTGCGCGCGTCCTACCGCAGCCTGCAGGTGAACGTCACCGACAGCAGCCTGCTCCTGCTCGGCGCGAAGCTCACGCTCACCGACCCGGGCGGCAACGACACCGTCGTCTACGACGGCAACGGCGGCGGCAAGCTGACCGAGGTGGCGAATCCGGCCCCGGGCACCTGGACGCTGCACTTCGAAGGGAACGGGAGCGGCAAGCTCCACGTCACGGTGCAGGGCCGGGCCTGAGGCCAGCCTCATCGCCGCAAAGCATTTCCGGGGGGAGGCCAGGTGCGCCCCGGTTCCCATGCGCACCGCTCCCCTCCTCCTGCTCGGCCTGGCCATCGTCCTCGCCGGCTGCACCGGCTCCAGCAACCCGCCGACCGACCAGGCCCCGGCGGACGGCACCGGCTTGAGCGCGACGAACACGACCGCGCCCGCCGCGAACAACACCACGGCCAACGCGAACGCGACGGCGACCGCCCTGCCGGCTGCGCCGCCCGAGGTCGTGTACGACAAGTCCATCACCGTGGCGGGCCAAGCCCCGGCGGCGGAGAAGTTCACGGTGAGCAAGCCGCACAAGAGCATCACGGTGAACTTCACCATCGACCAGCCCACGGCCGGCAGCATCACCATCGCCCTCTTCGACCCGGCGGAGAAGGCGAGCGGCGGCTCCGCGACCCTCGGCCCGGCGATGCCCGGCGTCGTCGAGGCCAGCGGCTCCATCGGCCCCGTGACCAGCGCGCTCGGCGACTGGACCCTGAAGTTCGACGGGAGCCAAGGCGTGGGCAGCGTGAAGATCACGGTCACCGCGGCGTGATGGGCGCAAGCCTCATCCGCAGCGCCGCCCGTGCCAGGCCATGCGCCGGCTCGCGCCCCTGCTCCTCCTCGCCCTCGCGCTGAGCGGCTGCACGGACGTCGGCCGCTTCTTCGACGGCGTCCAAGGCAAGCCGGGGTTCGCCGAGGCGACGAAGCTGGACGAGCGCGTGGACTTCGCCGTCACCGACCTGCCCCCGCAGCAGCACCGCTTCGAGTTCACGCTCGACGCGGGCACGCGGAGCGTGGCGGTGAGCGTGGGCGTGCGCTTCACCGACGCCGGCGCGCCCCTCGCCCTCCCCCAGCAGGGCCAGGTCACAGTGAACATCACGAGCCCGAACGGCGTCGAAGGCGCGGCCACGCTGACGGCGACGAACAGCACCGAGGTGCTGCGCGACAACCCGGCCCCGGGCGCATGGGCCGTGCAGGTCGGCACCCTGGGCGACGGCACGGTCCGCGTCCTGGCCGTGGCGAGCGTGCCGGCCAAGCCCTAAGGTTCATGGCCCATGCGCGCGCATCGCGCCCCGTGCGCCCCCGCGGCCAGGCCCCGTTCGACGTCGTCTTCTTCGACATGGACGGCACGCTCACCGACCGTGTCAGCAGCTGGGAATGGGTCCATCGGCACTTCGGCGTCACGAACCAGGGGAGCTGGGAGGCCTTCTCCCGCGGCGAGATCGACGACCTGGAGTTCATGCGCCGTGACATCCGGTTGTGGAAGCAGCAGGGCCCCGTGCCCATCGCGCGCATCCGCAAGGCCCTGGAGAACATCCCGCTCGTTCCGGGCGCGCGCGAGCTCGTGGAGGCGCTGCACGCGCGGGGCACGCGCACCATCATCGTCACCGGCGGCCTGGACCTGCTCGCCGAGCGCGTGTGCCAGGAGGTCGGCATCCGCAGCCACGTCGGGAACGGCCTGTGCCACGACGAGCACGGCATGCTCCTCGACGAGGGCATCCTGCGCGTGCCCGTGAACGACAAGGGGGAGCCGGTGCGCAAGTTGCTGCGCGAGCTGCGCGTCGAGCCGGCGAGGGCGGCGGCCATCGGCAACAGCCGCCAGGACGTGCCGATGTTCGACGCGTGCGGGCTGGGCGTGGCCTTCGACCCGCTCGACGAAGACGTGCGGCGCGGCGCGGACGTGGTCATCGAGGAGAAGGACCTGCGGCGGGCCATCCCCCACCTCGCCGGGGTCTAGTCGTCGATGCGCTTGCGCGCCTCCACGACGAGGTCGTCCCCGGCGCGGTTCGCGACGCAGAGCGTGAGGATGGCGTACTTGCGCCCGTCGTCCTTCACGATGCGCAGGCCGAGCCGGGGCTTCGTCGGGTCCGCGGGCCCGGGGACGCGTTCCGGCTCCTCCGCCATGCGCTCCAGCTCCCAGGACACCGCCTCGTCCAGGCCCCGGGCGTGCGAGGCCCGCAGCTCCTGGCCGCGCTCCTTCTTCGCGTCGCGCTCGCGCTGCCGCCAGGCGTGGAC
>JAIVGT010000066.1 GCA_020201485.1 Halobacteriales archaeon | reverse complement strand
GGCCGGGACCGTCGGGCAGGTACACGCTGCCCACCAAGGGTGCGCCTCCCGCCGCGTCTGCGGTGAAAGGGAGGACGTCGCGCACGACGTGCAACGCGCCTGGAGCAGGGCTGGCCGCGGGCTGCAGCGACTGCGTGACGCAACCCGCGAGCGCGGGGAGCGTGAGGACCGCCGCGAGCACGAGGGCGCGCATCGCTCAACCGCGCGGCGTGGCAGAAGCGTTCTTGGGAATGTCACGCCAGGCTCGTCGGGTCGCCCGCCTGCTTTGTTTGAGGTCGCGGCCCTTCAGAGCCCGTGCGCCCCGACGAGCGCACTCGCCGCCATGAGCGCCACGACGAGCATGCCTCCCAGGCCCGCACGCGAGACGCAGGGGCGGAGCGGTCAGGGGGCGGAGGCACGAACCGCCCGTCCCAGCAATCCGTTTCCATCTTTCCAACAAAATGAAACTCGGTGACGCATGCTTGCGGAACGGCGCGCTCCTGAAGGCCCCGGCTTGCGTCCGGCGCGCGCCGTCATTTCACGCGGCCTGTGCTCAGTTGCCGCCGCATCCAATCTCGGGATACCCCCGCGTGCGAGAGCAGGTGTCGGTGCTCCGCATGACCGCCAAGAACCCCCGCACCCCGAACCGCATGCGCACGACCCTGCCCTGGCTCCTCGCCCTGGGCCTGTGCGCGACCGCCATCCTGCCCATCGCTGGGGCCCTCGGCCTCGGCGCCCAGGGAGGTGGCACGGCCGACGCGCTGTGGGGCGCGTACTCCACGGCCCAGGCCCCCGGCATCGACGCCGCGCAGGACCTCGACGGTGCCGTGCGCGCGGACGCGCACGCGGACGCGAAGGTCGACGCGCAGCCCGCGCTCGACGCCGGGCAGCAGGCCGCGATGGACGCGAAGGCCAAGGCGGAAGCCCAGGCCGAGGCCGCGCTGCGCGAGGTCCAGGACACGAAGGAGTCCGTCGACGTCGGCATCCACGCGAAGACGGATGTCAGGAGCGACGCCGGCGCGGAAGGCGCGCTGGACAGCAGCGCCGACACCGGGCTGTACGGCGGCTACGACGGCAAGGTCGACCTCGGCACGTCGAAGCACGTGGACGCGCAGCCGGTCGCGGACGCCGCGGATGCCGTGCAGGTCGAAGCCCAGGCCCAGGCGGACGCGAGCGCGGACATGCTCACCGGCATGCTCGCCGAGCTGCAGGCGCAGCTCGACGGCGGCGTGCACGCGGCGATGGACCTCGCCGGCCAGGCGCAGGCGGCCATCGGCGGCGCGCTCGGCTTCGTGCAGCAGACGCACGTCGACGTGGACGCCTCGCTCGACGCGAGCACGGACGTGCTCGGCCAGGTCCAGGCCCCGGACGTCGCGCTGCCGCAACTCGGCGGCGCGGCCAGCCTCACGGCCGAGGCGACCGCGGCCGCGCAGGGCATCGTGCGCTGACGCTGACGTCCCACCCGCCCCGCCCCGGCACGCCATCGCCGGGGCGGGCACCCCCATCATGAGGAGCCCGCGCGCCGGAGCCAGGCGTTGCGTCCGGTGCGGCGCGCGGGGTTTCCTCTCCTCCATCTCCTTCTCGCGCGTCTCCTTCGCTCGGACTTCCGGCTTTTTTCCGGCCTTTTCCGCAACTCCTGCGCGTGGTGCGGGCAGCATCAAGCCGCTCCAATGGAAAGCGGAGGGCTCGCCCGCGCCACCCCCGCGGGTTGTGCCGATGCACGCGAAACCCACGCCGGACCTTGTGACGAGAGAGTCCATGCCCGATGAAGCCCAGCCAGGGGTCCCCATGCTCGGCCCATCGCAACTCCCGCTGCAGGTGCCCCCGGTGGCGCGCGCCCGCGCCTTGGGCGCGCTCGTGCCGCGCGGCGAGCATGCCGTGGCCTTCGCCGCGGACCAGGCCGATGCGCTGCTCGCCGGGTTCGTGCTCGAAGGCCTGCAGAGCGATGAGCGCGTCCTCGTGCTCAGCGGGCAGGCCTCGCCGCGCGCCGTGCTCGCGAAGCTGCGCGCCGCCGGAGCCGCGCCGACGCGCGCCCACCCGGCGGCCTTGCGCGTGCTGCGCACGGACGAGATCGGCCTGCCCTGGCCGGTGTTCCTGGAGCGCGAGGCGGAGCAGGCGCAGCGCGAGGGCGCGGAAAGCCTGCGCGCCGTGCACCTGTGCGGCCACAGCGAGCTGCCGCGCGCCGCGTCCCTGGACCTGGCCTTGCCCCGGCGCTTCCGCGGCCCGCCGCGCACGCTGCTCTGCATGTACACGCCGCGCAACCTGCGCATCGACCACCACGACGCCATCGAGCTGGCGCAGAGCCATGCGCGCATCCTGTGCGTGTGACGGAAGGACCTACCGCTTCCCTTCCTGCTGCGCCGTGTGGTGCTCGCGGCACACGCCGCACACCTCCATGTCGCACTTCTTGCAGGGCTTGATGCACTCGCGGCACGTCGCGTAGCCGCAGTCCTCGCACATCTCCTCGTGGTCCGGGCACAGCGCCTTGGCCTGGCAGCTCTGGCAGTCCACGAGGCAGCGGTTGCACCCCTCGGCGTCGCAGTAGCCGCACGTGCGCAGGCACTTCTTGCACGCCGGGTTGCGGCACTCGCCGCACACCTCGCTGCAGTCGGAGCAGGCGCGCTCGTGGCAGACGTTGCACCGCGTCAGCCGGCCCATGGTGTGCTCGCGCCCGCAGGCGGAGCAGTTGGCCAGCAGCTCCTCGATGTGGATGCGGCGCTCCTGCACGCCCGGCTTCGCCGCGGCCCCGCACCGGAAGCAGTAGCGCATCGGCTCGCGGAGCTTCTGGCCGCAGGTCGCGCACTCCACGGCGCGCCATCCTGGTCCGCTCACATGAAGGTTGCCCCGGCATCGTGCAGCCGCGCTCACGAGCGCCGAGGCATCGCAGCGCTCAGCGCGGCAGCCAGAACGTCGCGCCCAGGCGCTCCTCGCGCACCAGGCTCTTGCCCTCGAGCGGCGCGAGCGCGGCGCGCACCTGCTCGCCCGAGCGGTGGAACACCACCTCCAGCTCCCGCTGCAGCACGGGCGCGTGCGCGCGCGCGTAGTCCTCGAGCTTGGGCAGGGCGTGCTTGCGCAGCGTGCCCCGGCTCAGCCACGCCAGCGCGTCCTCCGTCTTCGCGCCGGTGAAGTCGTGCTCCAGGATGACGGTCCTCCCTTCGAAATCGCGCAGCTGGAGCGTGTAGAAGTTCAGGCGCAGGCTGTGGTAGTCCTGCTGGTCCTGGACCAGGGCGCGCTCCGCGCTCCCGTCGCTCAACGCCTGCTCCACCTGCTTCCGCGGCGCGCCGGCCTGCTCCGCCAGCTTGAGGAGCGTCTCCTGGGGGTTGAGGTCGCGGTACTGCACGGTCATGGCCATGGCGACGAGCCGGTTGAACCGCGCCCCGCTGCCCGGCTTCGCGGTCTCGCACGCGTGGTACACGAGCGTGGCCGGCGTGCAGTCCTGCACCGGGTGGCTGAGGTACCTGGGGTCGATGGGCATGGCGATGGTCCGCTGGATCTCCGCCATCCATTCCGCGAGCTGCGCGTCGTCCAACTCGTAGTCCTGCTTCCACTGCTCCCACCGCTCGTACACGGGGATCTGGTAGGCGTTGACCTTGACCTGGTCGCCGTACACCAGGCGCAGGCGCTCCAGCGCCGGCTCGAAGCCGACGCTCCAGTGGCAGAGCGGGCTCGCGCCGTGCAGGACGCGGATGCGCGTGTCCTCGGCGTGCTCGTGGCCCTCGTGCTCGGCGTGGTCGTGCGTGGGCTCGGGAGGCATGGACCTGCCAGGCGCGGCCCGCACCTTAGCCCCTCGGTCGGTGGCAGCACGCCCCGACCGGGCGAGGTTCAAGATGGGCCCAGCGCGCGGCCCCATGGCGATTCCGAAGCGGAAGGACAACCGCACGCTCGTTCTCTGGGCGGACGGCGACGGTCATGCTCCCCGACCGGCCGAGCGCTGCCAGCGCGGCGTCCCGCGGGCGCGGGGGGAGCCCGCCGGCCGGATGCGGGCCGTGCCTGGCACGCGCCCGGGGCGTCGGGGAACGGCTCGTCAGCTTGCCGCTTAGCACATCCCGCTGGCGTCGCACGGGCTCACGGCGAGGGGCAGGCCGGTGAAGCTGCTCGTGGCGTGCCCGCCGGCGCTCACCGCGACGAGGCCGCGCGTGTCGCCCGTGCCGCTGACGGCGAGCGTGTCGGCGTGCGCGTCCCCGGTGCCGCTCACCGCGACGCACGTCGGGCTCGTCCCCGAGCACGATGCATCGCCCGTCGCGCTCACCGCCAGCCAATCGCCGCGCGCATCGCCCACGCCCGCGCCCACGAAGTCCGCGGAGGCGACGGAGGAGCAGGCGGTCATCGCGAGCAGGCCCAGGACGAGGAGCCGGAGAGGCTGCATGCGCGCGAAGGGGGCGCGGCCAGGCTTGAGCACGTTCGTGCCGACGTTGGATTCTCTCGATTGCACATTGGAATCCGACGGCCGGGGCCGCGCCCCCCGAGGGAACGCGGGGGCGCGACCTTCCGCCGGCTCAGATGCAGCAAGCGCGCGGCAGCCGGCCCGTCGGAGGGATGGCGACGGGGACCGGCGGCCGGAGGGGTTCCGCGTTGCGCTGCACGCGCCCACCAGGCCCGGCCGGGCCTTCAAGGGCGGAGCCCTCGGACGAATTCCCTTCCTCATCGCGCGGGGTTGCAACTCCCGAGCGGGGCCGCGCGATGCGACGACAACCGGACGCTGGTGCGGCCATGCCCAGGCAGCAGCGGGCGCGTGACCGCGATGATGTCGCGGAAACCCCGGCAGCTTGCAAGGTCCACGTGGCGAACCCGCAGGGGTCGTGGCCGCGCCCGTCTCACGGCGGAGGCTCGCGCCGCACCCAGCCGAGCTGCTCGCGGAGCTGCGGCGTGGGCTCGGCGAAGACCTCGGTGATGAGCGTCTCGACGGGCGGCGCAGGGCTGCGCTCCGCCTCCGCGATGGCCTGGCTGATGGCGACGTCGATGCGCTCCCGCGCCTCGCGCTCCTGCCGCTCGTCCCAGATGCCCTGCGCGCCGAGCCACGCCTTGTAGCGCACGAGCGGGTCCTGGCGCGCCCAGGCCTCGACCTGCTCCGCGTCGCGGTAGCGCGTGGCGTCGTCGCTCGTGCTGTGCCCGAGCATGCGGTAGGTCACGCACTCGATGAGCGTCGGGCCGTGGCCGCGCCGCGCCCGCTCCACCGCCAGCCCCGTCGCCTCGCGCACGGCGAGCACGTCGTTGCCGTCCACGCGGATGCCGGGCATGCCGTAGGCGAGGGCCTTGATGGCGATGCCCGGGCTCGCCGTCTGCTTCGCGAAGGGCACGCTGATGGCCCACTGGTTGTTCTGGCAGACGAAGACCACGGGGCACTTCCAGACCGCGGCGAAGTTCATGCTGACGTGGAAGTCGCCCTCGCTCGTCGCCCCGTCCCCGAGGTAGCCCAGGGCCACGTCCTTGCGCCCCCGGTACTTCGCCGCGTACGCCATCCCGACGGCGTGCGGGAGCTGCGTGGCCATGCAGCTGCTCCAGCTCACCACGTTCGCCTCGCGGTCGGAGTAGTGGCAAGGCATGCTCCGCCCCATCTCCACGCTGTCCGCGGTGCCGAACAGGTGCGCCATGTACTTGCCCAGCGGGAAGCCGCGCATGAGGAGCGCCCCGCCCTGGCGCAGCGCCGGGAACACCCAGTCGCTGCCCTCGACCGCGCTGGCGCTGCCGATGACCGCGCCCTCCTCGCCCGTGCACGTGCCGTAGAAGCCGATGCGGCCCTGGCGCTGCAGGAGCATCATGCGCGCGTCGAGCAGGCGCGCCGTGAGCATG
>JAIVGT010000065.1 GCA_020201485.1 Halobacteriales archaeon | reverse complement strand
GTCACCGACCGCGTGCAGGTGCCCCTCATCGAGAAGCGCCAGGCGCAGGTCGTGAGCATCACGGGCGACCAGGCCCAGCTCATGGACATGGAGACCTACGAGATGTTCGACCTGCCCATCCCCGACCCCGAGATCGCCAACCAAGTGATCGAGCAGGGGAAGGAAGTCCAATACGTCGAGACGATGGGCCGCAAGGCCATCATGCGCTTCTGAGGGAGGCCTCGCTCAGCGCCCGGTGCGCCGGGTGCGCTTCGTGCTCTTCGAGAGCGCGCGATGCGGCCCGCGCACGCCCACGGCGCGGATCTTGTCCGCCAGCCTCCCCCGCACCTTCTGCGGGCGGTCCTTGCGCGTCTGCCGCACCCGGCCCGGCCGCGGCGCGACCTCGTCGTCCCGAAACCTGCGTTGCACCATGGAGATCACCGGTGGGCCTTCGTCTTCTTCAGCCCGGGCGGTCGTCCGCGCGCGATGGGGGTGCGCGACGTGCTGTCCTCGCGCTCGCCCTGCGCGTGCCGCCGGTCGGACGCCGCGGCGTCCACGTCCGTGCGCGCCTGGGCGAAGCCGCCCGGGGGTCGTGCTCGTACCATGCGTCCGCCTCGCGCCCCGGCGGCCTGAAGCTGTCGCGCCGGGCGCCACGGACGTGCGCCGCGCGGCGCCTGCCGGCTGCCTGGGGGGCCGCATCGCAACCTTCATGCGCGCCATGTCCATCGGCATCCGTGAGCTTCCCGGAGCGCGTCCGCGAGGCGGTGCGCGCGGCGCGCGGGCCGGTCTGCGTCGGCCTCGACCCGGACCCGGGCAGGCTGCCGCCCACCGAGGACCCGCTCGTCGCCAGCCTCGCGCTCTGCCACCGGGCGGTGCGCGCGACGCGCGGCCTCGCGGCCGCGTACAAGCCGAACAGTGCGTTCTTCGAGGCGCACGGCGGACCGGGCTTCGATGGCCTGAGCCACGTGCGCGCCGACATCCGCGCCCCCGCGGTCAGCATCCTTGACGCCAAGCGCGGCGACATCGGGAGCACGGCGCGCATGTACGCGAAGTGGGCCTTCGGCCGCCTGGACTACGACGCCATCACGCTCCACCCGCTGCTCGGCTGGGACAGCATCGAGCCCTTCCTGGAATGGCCGGACAAGGGCGTGTTCCTGCTCGTCCGCACGAGCAACCCGGGCGCGAAGGACTTCCAGGACCTGGAGGTGAACGGGCAGCCCCTCTACCTCGCCATCGCGGAGCGCGTCGCGGCCTGGGCGGAGGAGCACGACGGCATCGGCGCGGTGTGTGGCGCGACCTGGCCCGAGGAGCTGGCGAAGGTGCGACGCGCGCTGGGCGACGACGTGCCCATCCTCGTGCCGGGCGTGGGCGCCCAGGGCGGGAGCGCGCGCGAAGTGGTGCGCGCGGCGGGCTCGGGGCCCCTGCTCATCAACAGCTCGCGCGGCATCCTGTACGCGGGGGATGGCGGCGAAGGTGCGATGCGCGAGGCAGCGGAGAAGCTGCGCTCCGAGTGCCAGGACTGACCGAAACTGCCGGTCACCTCCCCCCGCAACGGCCTTTGCCGATGCGGGAGAATCCCCGAGGGCGGGCGGGAGATCAAACTACGTGGCGACCGCCACGGCCCGCGCCTCGGCAGGCGCGAGCTGGCCCAGCGAGCCACGCACCACGGCGATCCCGGTGAGGAAGTCGCTGACACGCAGGCGTTCCTGCGGCGTGTGGTCGAGGCTGGCGTCGCCCGGTCCGTACGCGATGCAGGGCACCTGCCACGCCGGCGCCAGCAGGTTCATGTCGCTCGTGCCCGTCTTGCGCACGTAGCGCGGCGTGAGCCCCTGCGCGCGGATGGACGCGACGAACGCGCGCGCCAGCAGGCTGTTCTTGTCGCTCAGCCACGCCCGGCTCACCTCCGGGATGTCGAGTTCGCCCTGCCCGGCGCGCGCGCGGAGGAAGTCGAGCAGCGCGTCGGTGTCGAACCCGGGCGGCGTGCGCACGCTCCCGCGCAGCTCGATGCGGTCGCGGCCGTTGGGCAAGGACAGGGTCTGGAAGCTCGTCAGCTTCGCGGTGGGCGTGGTGAAGAGCGAGTCGCCGTACTGCCGCGCCAGCCAGCCCTGCAGCGCAGCCCAGAGGGCAAGGCCGCGGTCGGGCACGCTCGCGAACGGCGCCCCGGTGTGGATGCCGTCGTCCTCCAGCGCGTACCGCACCTTGACGATGCCCTTGTAGCCGATGGTCACGCCTTGGATGCCGCTCGGCTCGCCGATGACGAGCGCCTCCGGGCGGTGCCGAGGGATGAGATGGCGAGCGCCGTGGCTCTCCTCCTCCTCGTCCATGCAGCCCACGACGACGACGCGCACGTCCTCGCGGCCAATGAACGGCTGCGACGCGGCGAGGAACGTGCACAGCGGCCCCTTCGCGTCCACGCTGCCCCGTCCGGTGAGCCAGCCGTCCGCCAGGGCCACGGGCAGGTCGCCCGGGACGGTGTCGATGTGGCCGACCAGGAGCACCTCGCGCGGCCCACGTCCGGCGACAGCGACCGCGTTGCCGACCTCGTCCACGAATGCCTCGTCGAAGCCGCGCCGCTGCGCCTCGCGCACGAAGGTCTCGGCGGCCTTCTCCGTGCTTCCCGTAGGGCTGGGGATGCCGACCAGCTCGTGGAGGAATGCCACGTCACGCTGCATGCGCCACCTCCAAGGCCTTGGCCGTGGCGCTGACCGCTTCGTCCACCTGCGCCTCGCTGACGACGAGCGGCGGGAGGTAGCGGAGCACGGTGCTTCCCGTCGGCAGGGCGAGCACGCCGAGCGCGATGAGCGCGTTGAGGACGGGCGTGTTCTTGGACCGGAGCTCCAGGCCCACCATCAGGCCGCGCCCGCGCGCCTCGCGCACGTGCGCCCCCGGGAGCGAACGCAGCCCGGCAAGGAGGCGCGTGCCCATCCGCTCGGCGCGCGCGGGGAGCTGCTCATCGCGCAGCACGTCGAGCACCGCGATCGCGGCGCCGCACGCGACCGGGTTGCCACCGAACGTGTTGCCGTGGCTTGCGACCGGGAGCGTGCACACCTCGCTGCGCAGCAGCAGGCCGCCCATGGGCAGGCCGCCGGCGATGCCCTTGGCAAAGCAGAGGATGTCGGGCGCGATGCCCTCGTGCTCGACCGCCCACATGCGCCCGGTGCGGCCGAGGCCGGTCTGGATCTCGTCCAGGACGAGCAGCGCCCCGGCATCGGTGCAGATGTCGCGCGCGGCGCGGAGATAGCCTGCGGGTGGGACGATCGCCCCGCCCTCGCCTTGGATGGGCTCGAGGAACAGCGCCGCGGTGTCGCGCGACACGGCTTGCTTGAGCGCTTCGACATCGCCGTAGCTCACGTGCTGCCCGCCCGGGAGCAGCGGCGCGAACGGGTCGCGGTACTCGGGCTTGAACGTGAGCGCGAGGGCGCCCATCGTGCGGCCGTGGAAGCCCCGCTTCGCCGCGACGAGCCCCGTGCGGCCGGTGTGGGCGCGGGCGAACTTCAGGGCCGCTTCGACCGCTTCCGTGCCGCTGTTCCCGAGGAAGACGCGGTCGAGGCCGGGAGGCGCGATGCCGACGAGGCGCTCCATGAGCTCGGCGCGGCGGTCGTTGGCGTAGGTCTGCGGGATGTGGACGAGCGCGCGCGCCTGCTCCTCGATGGCGCGCACCACCCGCGGATGGCAGTGGCCCACGTTCGCGACGCCGTAGTTCGCGCCCATGTCGAGGTACGCCCGTCCCTCCGCGTCCCAGAACTGCGCGCCGAGGCCGCGGAGGATGGCCACGCTGCGCTTCGGGAACACGCCGGATTCGCGGGCCCGCTCCCGGGCGACGAGGTCCGCGTTGCTCATGCCGGCACCTCGCGCGCGACCGGCTCGCCGATGACCGTGCCTTCCCCGAGCAGCGCAGCGCCCACCGGCTCCGGCGCGTTCGCGCTCGCCAGGATGACGCGCTCCACGCCCAGCTGCAGCGCCTCGGCCGCGCCGAGCACCTTCTTCTTGAACCGGCCTTGGGCGTACTTCTCCGCCACGCCTTCCAGCTCCGCAGCCGGGATGCGGCGGATGAGCGTTGCCGGGTCCTGCACGTCCCGCAGCAGGCCGGGCACGTTGCTCAGGATGAGGAGCGTGTCCGCGCCCAGCGCGCCCGCGACCTGCGCCGCGGCCCGGTCCGCGTCGGCGTTCACAGCGTCGCCCTCGTGGCTGATGGCGGGCACGGTGAGCACGGGGGCGTAGCCGTTCGCCAGCAGGAGCCGGAGCAGCGCCGCGTTCACACGGTCCACCGTCCCGGTGTGGTCGCCGCGCAGCACCACGCGCTTGCCGTCGACGAGGGCTTTGACGTGGTCCTTGCGCTCCGCCTCGAGCACGCGGCCGCTCGACCCGGCCAGGCCGACCGCGTTCACGCCGAGTCTCTGCAAGCCTTCCACGATGCGCAGGTTCTGCTGCCCTGCGCTCATGGCGAAGACGTCGAGCGTGCGCGCGTCCGTGAAGCGGCTGACGTGTCCGCTCAGGCTGGTGACGAAGCGCGGCGGGTGCCCGAGCTGCTCGCTGAGCTGATTCACCCCGTTGCTCGCGCCGTGCACCATGACCCAGTCCGTGCGCTGCGCCAAGTCGCGGAGCAAAGGTTGGACGTCGATGTCCGCGCCGCCGCCGACTTTCACGACGAGCGTCACGGGTGCAGCCCCACGACCGGCAGGCCCTGCGTCTCCGGCAGGCCGAAGGCGATGTTCATGTTCTGCACCGCGGCTCCGGCGGTGCCCTTGACGAGGTTGTCGATGGCGCTCAGCACGACGAGCCGGTTGCTCAGGGGGTCGCGCTCGAAGCCGATGTGGCACAGGTTCGTGCCGGCGAGGAGCTTCGGCTCCGGGTACCGAAATAGCCCGTGCTTCTCCTTCACGATGCGCACGAACGGCTCGGTCCCGTAGGCCTCGCGGTACACCTTCCAGACCGCCTTCTCATCCAGGTCCTCGCGCAGCCAGACGTGGCACGTGCTGAGGATGCCGCGCACGAGCTCGACCGCGGTGCACGTGAGGTCCACACGCAGCCCCGTCTCCTGTTGGATCTCCGCGGTGTGCCGGTGCCCGGTCGCGCTGTACGTGCGGAGCACGTCGCGCCGCTCCGGGTGGTGGCTGGCCGGGCTGCTCTCCGCGCCCGCCGCGCTGCTGCCGACCTTCGCGTCCACGACGACGCGCTCCTCGAGCAGGCCGCGCTTCGCCAACGGAGCGAGCGCAAGGATGGCGCTCGTCGCGATGCAGCCCGCGCCGCTCACGAGCTGCTGCGTGGCGATGCGCGCGCGATGGAGCTCGGCGATGCCGTAGGCGCGGTCGCGCAGCAGCTCCGGGCACGGATGCTGCCAGCCGTCGTAGGATTCCGGGTAGCGCGCCGGGTCCTGCAGGCGGAAGTCCGCGCTCAGGTCGAAGACGCGGCGCGCGAGCTTGAGGTACGTGCGCATGTGGGGCGCGCTCGTGCCGTGCGGGCCGGCGAGGAACAGGGCGTCGACCTCCTGGCCCAGCGCGCTGGCGTGCGGCTGGAAACTCAGGTCGAGGTGGCGCAGGTTCGCGTGCGCCGCGCGCACCGGCTTGCCGGCGAAGCGGTCGCTCGTGGCGAAGGCGATGCGCGCCTCGCCGTGCTGGCTCAGGAGGCGCAGCAGCTCGCCGCCGCCGTAGCCGCTCGCGCCGACGATGCCCACGCTGAGCATCAGGCCGCTCCCTTCGCCACGCGCGCCACGTGCTCGACGACCTTGCCCGGGATGTCGACGCCCGTCGGCGCGACGCTGTTCTTGAACTCCATGCTGTGGTTCACTTCGTGGCAGGTCAGCCCGCCCTCGGGC
>JAIVGT010000064.1 GCA_020201485.1 Halobacteriales archaeon | reverse complement strand
GTGCTGTAGCAGGGCTGGAAGAGCGTCGTGCCGGCGAGGAGCTTGCACGCGGAGAGCGCGGTCTCCAGGCCGGGCGCGGGCGCGTCGAAGGCGGCGGCCGCGGCCAGGGCGGTCGGGGCGAGCAGGAGCAGGCTGAGCACGAGGATGCCGGTGCGCATGGTCATCGGTGGCGCAGGCATCGGCGCGGGCTCAACCGTTCGCAGGAAGCTTCCTGCGTCACGACCCCGGGCCGGCCGCGTACCGGCCGCGCCGGGGCTCGATGAGGACGCCGGCGGCGAGGAGGCGTGCCAAGTGCTCGTCGGCGGCCGAAGGGTCCAGGCCCGCTCCGCTCAGCTCGGCGGTGAAGCGCTGCGCGTCGAACGGGCCGAGCGCCGCAAGGTCGCGCGCCAGCTTGCGCACGCGCGTCGCCTGGTCGCCCGGCTTCGACGGCGGCGCGACCGGAACCGCCTCCTCGAGGAAGGCATCAAGGCGCCCGGCGAGCCTCGCGTTGAGGAGCCCGGCCGCGCGCTGCGCCTCGTCCGCGCTCTCCGTCTCGACGTGCCTGCGCAGGACGCGCAGGTCGAGCTTGGCCGAGCAGTGGCCGCACGTCGTGGTCTTCTGCGTGCTGTCGCACACCTTCGCGTGGCGGCAGCGGGGGCAGGCGAGGACGGCGAGCACGCGAGGCATTCCGCTCCGTGGGACTTGAAGCTGCCCCTGGGTGCGCCGAAACTACTCCATGAACACGAGCGCGCCCAGGCACGTCCCGTAGTGGTCCATGGGGATGCTCAGCTCCTCGATGGCGTAGCGCACGTCGGTGAGGGTGACGCCGCGGAGCTTGGCGATCTCCTCCATCTTCCACTCCAGGACCTCGTGGAGCGCTTTCTCCGTCATGTGCCCGTGGCCTTCGGCGACGTAGCCGCCCTGGCCGTCCTCGCGCATGCCGTAGGCGATGCCGGCGCTGATGGTCTCGCCCTCGCTGCCGCGCTGCTGGGCGAGCACGCAGTGCGTGATGGCCCCGCGTGGGAGCTGCGTGCGCGGCACCTTCTTGATGCCGATGGGCAGCACGCTGCTGACGTGGACGAGGTTCTGCTCGCCGATGCCGGCGCGGGTCAAGGCCTCGTCGAAGGCGTTGAGGTCGCTGACCTTGGACACGGCCTTGCCGGAGGTGACGAAGAAACGGGTCGGGACGGGGAGCATGGCAACCCTTCGATGCTGGTATGGACCGGTCCGTTAAAAGGTTGCGCCGGCGCCTTCCTGAGGAGGCGCGGTCCCGCCAGCCTTTCAACGCGGGTGCGCGAAGCCTTATCCCGACCGGCGCATCTGCGCGCGCATGGACGCCCGGCTCCTCGGTGCCGCGCTGCTCGCCCTGACCGTCCTCGCCGGCTGCACCGCCCAGCCTGCGACCCAGCAGCCCCTCACGCAGAGCGCCCCGGCCCAGGTCACCGCCCCGGCCAGCTTCGACCTCGAAGGCCAGCGCTGCCTCCTGGGCGGCGGGCACAGCGTCCACAGCACGAGCGTCGCCCCCCTCATCATCCCCGAGCCCTGGAAGGTCGCCGACATCCTGGGCGACGTGGGCCCGCAGCTCGTCTACCCGGAGGAGCCGGAGGAGGGCGTGCCGAGCGAGGGCAAGACGTGGGGCAACTGGCACGTCACCATCCTGTGCGACGCGTGGCAGTACGATGGCAAGGACGTGCCCGGCCTGGTGTTCGGCTTCGTCGTGACGAAGGTGGAGCAGCCGCCCTTCGACACCGGCCCGCCCGGCCCGCGCTACATCATGAACGTCCTCGCGACCGGCGACCACGGCATGCACGAGGCCCTGCACAAGCTCGGCTTCCACGCCTCGACCACGACCGGCACGTCCGAGTGGACGGCGCCCGACGTGTACCACAACCTGCTGGACACGGCCGACCACGGCGTGTACGAGAGCATCTTCCACACCTCGCCGTTCGGCGACGTGCCGCAGAACCTCACGCGCCTGTGGTTCCAGCGCATGAACGACGACAGCACGTTCACGCCCATCGCCCTCGACCTGTGGCTGCACGGCGGGAAGCACCTCATCGCCGATCCCGACGGCTACTTCTCCCACCTGCGCACGCAGGACCACGCCCCCATCCCGGGCGCGGTCGGGAACATCGCCGGCCTCGTGTACCAGGACGCGGACGTGACCCTCAAGCTCGGCCCGGTCGCGGACGTGAAGCTCGACAAGGCGTACGAGCACCTCTGAAGGGCTCGGCCGCCGCGAAGCCTTCAAGGCCCCGGGCCGCGGTGCGCGCGTCATGCCCCTCATCCGCGACGTGCTCGCGGGGAAGCACGAAGGCCAGCCCGTGCAGCTCCACGGCTGGGTCTACCGGCACCGCACGAGCGGCGGCATCGTCTTCTGCACGCTCCGCGACAGCAGCGGCGTCATCCAATGCACGGTGAAGAAGGGCGTCGTTCCCGACGCCGACTTCGAGCAGGCGAAGGAGGCCAACAACGAGGCGAGCGTCATCATCACCGGCACGCCGGCGAAGGACCCGCGCGCCCCCGGGGGGTGGGAGGTCAAGTCCAGCGCGTTCCAGCTCGTGGGCAAGAGCCCGGACTTCCCCATCCAGGAGAACCAGAGCACGGAGCTGCTCCTGGACAAGCGGCACCTGTGGTTGCGCTCGCGCAAGCTGACGAACATGATGCGCGTGAAGGCGGTCATGCTGCGCGGCTTCCGCGCATGGTTCGACGAGAACGGCTTCTGGGAGACCACGCCGAGCGTCATCACCACGAACGCGTGCGAGGGCGGGAGCACGCTGTTCACCTTCGACTACTTCGGGCAGAAGGCGTTCCTCAGCCAGAGCGCGCAGATGTACCTGGAAGCGCTCATCTTCAGCCTGGACAAGGTGTGGTGCCTCACGCCTTCCTTCCGAGCCGAGAAGAGCCGGACGACGAAGCACCTCACGGAGTTCGGCCACCTCGAGGCGGAGGAGGCGTGGGTGGACTACCAGGGCAACATGGACATCCAGGAGCAGCTGGTCGCGCACGTCGCGCAGAAGGTCGCGCGGGAGTGCGAGGCGGAGCTCGTCGAGCTGGGCCGGGAGCCGGCGGACCTGCGCAAGGTCACCACGCCCTTCCCCCGCATCACCTACGACGAGGCCCTGGAGCGCCTGCGCAAGAAGGGCTTCGACATGAAGCACGGCGACGACTTCGGCCAGCCCCACGAGCGCGCGCTCATGGAAGGCGCGGAGAAGCCGATGTTCGTCACGCTCTGGCCGGAGGAGATCAAGGCGTTCTACATGGCGCTCGACGGATCGGGCAAGTACGTGCGCTGCGCCGACCTCCTCGCGCCCGAAGGCTACGGCGAGATCATCGGCGGCAGCGAGCGCAGCCAGGACGTGGAGAGCATGAAGCGGCGCTTGATGCGCGAGCCGGACACGGACCTCGCGGCGTACGAATGGTACTTCGACCTGCGCAAGTACGGCAGCGTGCCGCACAGCGGCTTCGGCCTGGGCACGGAGCGCGTCCTGGCCTGGCTGACGAAGGCCGAGCACATCCGCGACGCGACCCCCTTCCCGCGGAGCATCAACCGGGCGTATCCGTAGGAGCTTTGGCGCCATGGGTGGGTCGACGCACGCGACCTTTCGGCCATCGCGTGTGCGGCAGGCGTCCCACCTGTCGCGACGACCGGGCACGGGAGCCGCTGTCCTCAGCGCTGGCCGCGAACGTCGCCCAGGGCGTATGCTGAGGCTCCCATCATCGAGAACGTGCGTGCGATGCGAGCCGGTTCCGAGCCGGCAGAACCAAGCCGGGGCCTCGCGCCCCCGCTCCTTCATCGCTACGCTTTCCGCGCCGCGAGCATCGGCCGCATCGCCGGCCAGCTCATGAGCAGCAGCCCAGCGCCCGCCGCGACGCCCGGCCAGGCTCCGAACAGCGCGCCGATGATGCCGGCGACGAAGCCCAGCCAAGCCACGACCCAGGCCGCGCTCGCCGTGGCCCGGTGCCGGGGCAGCACGCCGCGCTGCGTGAGCAGGCTCCACCGCGAGCGCGAGGAGGCCGACGAGGACGACGATGGAGTAGAATAGGCGCTATAGGCGCTCGGCGTCGGTCACCATGCGCTCCCCGCGGCCGGGGCGGGGCATGAACCTTCCTGCACGGGTGCGCGTCAACGCTCGCCGAGCACGATGCTGCGCTCCACGAGCCGCGGCGCGGGCCAGGCCGCTGCTGCGCCGAGCGCGACGAAGGCCATGCCGACGAGCGCGCCGAGGGGTGCGGCCGCCGGGACGGTGCTGAGCAGCACGAGGCCGCCGAGCGCGGCCAGGAGCACGCCGGCCAGCTGCGCGCTCGGCCCGCGCGCCACGACCGCGAGCAGGACGAGCGCGCTGCAGGCGATGAGGACGAGCGCGGCCATGACCAAGGCCGCCATGACGGCCCAGCCCAAGCCGTCGAAGTTCCACATGAACCATGGCCCGTCGCCGCAGCAGTACGACGGCCCAGGGCTCGAGCTCGGGACGTTGGCGCTCATGCAGCCGCTGAGCGCGATGGCCAGGGCGAGCCCGGCGAGGAGGCGCGCGCGCATGCGCGGCGACCGGTGCCGTGGCACTTGGCCGTTGCACTCGCTGCAACTCACACTTGTGGCGCGCGTTGGCGATATTTCCACCACAGCCCCAGCAGCATGGTCGTCAGCCCCACGCCCACGGCGTTGGCCACGATGATGACCGCGTCTTGGAGGAACAGCCCGTACCCGATCCAGAGCACGAGCCCGGTCAGCATGACGACGATCATGAGCGGACTGACGTCGGTCATCTGCCGCGTGCGCCACGCCTTCACGACCTGGGGCACGAACGCGCCGGTGGTCAGCGTGCCTGCGACGAGGCCGAGCGCGCTGACCCAGGGGTCCACGCGCGCGCATGCCCGCGCGGGGGAAGAAGGTTCTGCCTCACCGCCGCGCCACGACCCGCCGCTGCGGGCGCACGCCGCGCATCTTGGCCGCGATGGCCCGGCGCTCGGCGGCGATGCTCTCGCAGCGCTGGGCCTGCACGAGGAACCCCAGGCACGCCCCGCTCGCCGCCACGTTCGCGACGAAGGCCGCGACGTGGCCGAGCCACGCACCGTAGACCGCGAGCATGCCCGTGAGGAGCAGCAGGGCGAAGGCCGTCGCCTGGCTCAGGCCCTCGGCGCGGCCCTGCCGCACGGCGAAGAGCGCCCTCGGCAGCACCCCCATGAGCACCGCCACGCCGGCGGTGGTCGCGAGGATCTCGACCGCCATCGGGCTCCTGGAGGAGCCGGGGGGCCATAAGCCAGGCTGGCCCGGCACGGCCCGCCCGTCCTATCCTATTTGGCCGTTGCGGTGGCCGGTGCCCCCCGCCAGGGGCCCTGTTCCCCCTCGTCCCTCGGCCGAGGCACCCCTTGTCGCGCCCCTCATGGCGCTGGGGCACCAAGCTCGGAGCGAGCGCCCGCGTGCATCCTGGTGGTCCCTTGCGCCGCATCCTGGTCATCGACGACGAGCCCGACGTCCGTGAGAGCCTCGAGGGGCTCCTCGGCCTCCTTCCGGACTGCGAGGTGCGCTCCGCGGCGAACTTCGCCGAGGGCAAGGCCAAGATGCTGGCCGAGCACTGGGACGTGATCTTCAGCGACCAGCGCCTGCCCGACGGGCGCGGCGTGGACATCCTCGCCGAGGCGGCGCGTGCCCGCCCGGAGGCGGTGCGCGTGCTCATGAGCGCCTTCCAGGACTTCGACGCGCTCCTGCGCGGCGTCAACGCCGCGCACATCGACCACTTCATCCAGAAGCCGTGGGGCCCCACCGACGTCCTCGACTGGACGGAGAAGCTCCTCGACGCGCGCGGCCAGGGCAAGGTCCCGGAG
>JAIVGT010000063.1 GCA_020201485.1 Halobacteriales archaeon | reverse complement strand
TCACTGCCTCTTCCCGCTGGTCGGGGGTCATGCCGAGCCACTTCTGCCCGAACAGCCCCGCCCGGTTCCTGGCCCACGCATCCAGGCGGAGGACGATGCTCTCCTCATCATGCGCCGGTTCATTTCCGGGCAATGGTTACGTCACCCCACCCCACGACCTTCCGAAAGCTGCGGTGGCCCGTGCGTCGCGCATGGAGCATGGCCTGTCTGCGGCAGGAGTGGCTCGTCGAGGCCTGAATCCTCACGTCGCAAGCCCGGCACTTCGCGACCTTCACGCGACTTCACTTCCGCCCGCGGGAGGAACGGTAGGAGGCGTGATTGGGGTTCATCTGGTTACTGTGGTTGTTCTGGGCTGCGCGGTGAGCGGCGTTGTTCGCGTTCAGGGCGTTCGACCGTTGGTCATTCGGGGTCTGCGTCACGGTTTGACCTCGACCCTGAGGAACCCCGAAATGTCTTAAGGAAACCGGACACGGAGACGCCCCGAACACGCGGGAAGGTTCTTGGGACCCACCCGGCATCAGGTCGCGCGAGCATGCGGCACGACCTCCGCGACCTCAGCAGCCTCCGGACCCGCTGCGAGGTCAGCTTGAGCTTCGGGAGGAAGTCCTACGGGCCTCCGACCGGCCGCCCTTTGAACGCTGACCGGGTCCGAGCCGGTTACCGGGAGGCGAGGTCGCTCGTGCCCCTTGAGGTCTTCGACGCCGTAGAGAGGTCCAACCTCCTCGTCTACGGCTCCCTCCTCCCTTTGGTTCTCTTCATCGGCGTCCGGCCCGGCACCCACGACCCCGAGGAGCCGCCTTCGGACAAGTTGACGCTCGGTGGCCCCGACAAGATGAGCCGAGTACCAGGTCGGCGAGGGGTGTGGCTCCCCGCGAAGGTCAGCGAGATCACGGCGAAGGCCTTGGCGCTTGCCGTCCACGTCCACGATGCGCCGCCGGCCCTCGCGGTCTTGCGAGAGGCACCTTCCGGCGACCTCGACGAGTTCGGCCGAGGGAGCGCGACGGTGGCCGACCTCCACCAAGAGGGCGCTCGCTTCGGAACGGACCTCGGCGAGGACCATGACTCGAAGCAGGGGGGCCTCGAAGACGTCATCGCGGCCTTCCGGCCGCCGGTCGTGGTCGCCCTCTCGCGCGAGACGATGGAGAACTTCGTCCGCCACGCCTACCCCGACGTGGCGGGCTTGTCCCTGCATCCTTTCCATCACGCGAAGACGGGGGAGGTCCGGAGCAAGCCCGTGGGGCTCCTCCAGATGGGCGGCCGGCAGGTCTGGTTCTTGGCGTCGCCCCAGTCGCCCTCCATGCCGGACATCGCCAACTACGAGGCGGGCATCGCCGAGGCAATTGCCCACGGACTCGTGAATCGGGCCGCCGCGAGGTCCTGAGCCTCGCCGTTTGGGCGCCTTTTGTCCTGCCACGCACAGTTACACCCATGGGCACGAAGACGGTGCGCCTCCTGGAGGAGGACGTTGCGCTCCTGGACCGGCTGAGCGAGCTGCACGCGTCACTCCCGTTCGCGGCGCGGGCGCACGCGGTGCTGAGCCGCCTCGACGGTCCCGCACCCACCGTGGACGTCGAGGCCGTGCGCCTGGTGGTGCGGGAGGAGCTGGAGCGTGTCGCCGGGGGTGCGTGATGCTCCCGCTGTCGGACCGCGTGCTGCTGAAGCTGAGCGCCTCGCCGAAGTCCGCCCGCCAGTCTGGCAACTGATAGACACACCTAAATAGAGTTCTCCCCGAAGAGAAAAGGGAAATTCGAGAAAGGTTCGAAACCCTGCCGGCCTACGCCGGAAGGCTGTCGCACGGCCTCACGGGCGCGAGGTTCGCGAGGCAGGTCGGCGCGTCGGGCACGCCGCCCGCGCCGAGGGCGAGGTTAACGGCGGAGCAGGCCGTATTGACCTGCGCCGCGCTGCCAAGCTGGTCGATGAGACTGTCGGCTTCGGCCAACGCGGCAGCCGCATCCAGGCGGCCCCAGCCGGTGGTGGTATCCTTGCCGGGTTGGCCTTGGTCCTTGGCGCTCAGGTCGAGCAGGCAGCGCAGGCCGTCGTTGTTGAGGTCGGCGTGCGCCGCCTTGACCAGCGCGGCTACGCCGCTCACGTGCGGCGTCGCCATGCTCGTCCCGCTGATGCGGCCGTAGCCCGAGTTGCTGCAGATGGGCGCGCTGCACGGGCGCATCGTGCTCAGCACATTCGCGCCGGGCGCGGCAATCTCCACGTCTGGGCCGCAGCTGCTGAAGCCTGCGACGCCAACGCCGTTCTCGTTCAGCGCAGCCACGGCCATGACGTCCTGGTACTCCGCCGGGAAGATTTCGCTGTTCCCCGCGCAACCGTTGTTGCCGGCGGCCGCCACGAGGAGGACGCCCTTCGTGTGGTAGGCGTAGAAGACGCTGTCCGTGAGGACGTCTGCCGGAGGGATCGGGATGCAGCCGCTACCGAAGCAGTAGCCTCCGCCCCAGCTCATGCTGACGATGTCCGCGCCGAAGTTCGCGGCATCCACGATGCCCTTCGCGCCCCAGCTCCACTGACCGGAGCCCCCGCTGTCCAACACCTTGCCGGCCATGAGGCAGGACCGGCTCGCCCCGCTAACCCCGACCCCGTTGTCCTGCACCGCGGCGATGGTGCCGGCGACGTGCGTGCCGTGACCGAAGCCATCGAAGGTCGCGGCCTCGTCCGTCTCGCTCCAGACCGGGCCACAGATGTTCGCGGCCAGGTCGGGGTGCTGGAGGTACACGCCCGTGTCCAGAACAGCGACCTTCACGCTGTGGCCGCCGCGCTGTGCGTCCCATGCGGCCGGCGCGCTGATGCCGATCCAGTCGGCCTGCTGCGCGTACAGCGGGTCGTTGGGAGTGAACTGCGCGCTCATGTAGCCGTCATGCTGCGCGTTCTTCACGTCGCTGCGGAGCAGCGCGGCTTGGATGGTCGCGTCGGCCATCGCGCGGTCCGCGAGGCGAAGGCTGACCCAGTGGATGCTGTCGTCCTGTAGCAGGGTCTGCCCCCCGCGCGCGTGGGCCCATGCCGCGAAGTCGGGGGGCACCTCGCCCTGGAAGCTGACGATGATCTCGTTCGGCACGTCGCCCACCCTGGGCTGCAACGCCTGCACGACGGGCGCTTGCGGAGCGGTGGAGCCGACGAGCATGAGCGGTCCCAGGACGAGGGCGCACACGAGCATCCCCGATCCGATCTGCTTCAACATGAGAGCCTCTGCCTCCGCGCGCGCACGTCTGCCCCGCGCCATGAAGCCTTGCGTGAGAGCCTGACGTGACCACGGTGTCACGAGGGCGGGCCGGCCAATCTCTCTCCCGGGTCGCTCGGTCACACTCATCGCACGCCCGCCAGCTTCCGGGCCGCGCTCAGCGCCTCGCCCGCTGCGGGCACCTCGGCCACTCGATGCGTTGAGCGTCACGTCGATCTGCCAGTCCTGCGTGCTGCCGGACAGCGGGACGTTCGGGGTGAAGTACACCTGGCCCATGACGTCGCCTCGACGTAGCGCATGTCGCCCCGCAGCCGCGCCCCGAGCATGGACTGGTCCGCCGCGCCCTGGCCGGGGAAGTGGAAGCTGGCCCAGTGGAGCATGTCGTCGGGCAGGACCTCGTGGCCGCCGCGGGCTTGCGCCCGGGCGTCCGCATGAAGGCTTTCGTTGCAGGCACGACGCGCGCACGGTCTCGCGATGGACCCTGGGCGCATCCGCCGTGCCGCCCGGTGCCAAAGGGAGCGGCGGGACCCGGTGCCGCTCTCCCCGGAACCCTTTTCGCACGGCAGGCTCGTCGGCCCCCATGCCTCCGCGCGCCGCCCTCCTCCTCGCGGCGGCCTTCCTCGCGAGCCCCGTCCTGGCGGGCATGGCCCCCGGTCCCCTGTGGGTCTCCGCCCTGGACGAGGGCCGCGGCTTCGACGCGGCGTACGCGATGCTGGCGACGCCGGATGGCGCGCGCGTCGTCGTCGCGGGGGCGAGCGGGCGTGCGCACGGCGGGTCGGACCTCGCGGTGTGGTCCCTCGACGCGAAGACGGGCGCCCTCGCCTGGCGGACGGCATGGCCGGGCGCGGGCGACCGCGACGCAGCCAGCGACCTGGCGCTGAGCGCGGACGGCGCGACCGCGTACGCCACGGGCACTCCTGGGTGCCGCGCCCGGACGGCGTGTTCCAGGCGCGCATCCGCACCCTGGCGGTCACCACGGGCACGGGCACCGTCCTCTGGGAAGCGCAGCGTCCCTCCGCCACGGCCGGCGACAGCCCGGCGGGCATCGCCCTCGCCCCGGACGGGAGCACGGTGTATGTCGGCGGCAGGACGTTCAGCGGCAACCCGGGGCAGAACGGCACGATGAACGACGACATCGTCCTCGCCTACGACGCGGCGACCGGGGCCGAGCGGTGGGCTGCGACGTACGGCGCGCCGGGCCCGGGCAGGGACGACGCGAGCGCCGTCGCCCTCACGCCCGACGGGGCGCGCTCCTCGTCGTCGCCGGGGCCACGTCCAACGCCACGAGCAACGGCGGCGACCTGCTCACCGTGGCGTTCGACACGCAGCGCGGCGACGTGGCCTGGGTCGCGCGCTACGACGGGCCGCTCCACGACGACGACGGAACGTTCGGCGTGGCCATCGCCGCCAGCCCCGACGGCTCCGGCGTCGCCATCACGAGCGGCAGCGCCGGCCTCGCCGCGCACGCCGAGGGCCAAGGGGCCGGGGTCAACGACGTCATCACCATCGTGTACGACGCCGGCACCGGAGCGGAGCGCTGGGCGTCGCGCTTCAGCCTGGGCGTGGGCTGGGACGACGGGCAGGGGCTCGCCTGGGCCCCCGATGCCAGCCGCGTGTTCGTCACCGGCCGGAGCATCCCCGCGGTGTTCGGCACGGTCCTGGAGGGCAACGACGTCATCACCCTCGCCTACGGCGCCGCCGACGGGGCCCTGGCCTGGGCCGCCCGCTACGACGACAGCCCGGCGCGCAGCCTCGACCCGACGAGCACGCTCAACGACGACCTCGGGTGGGCCATCGCCGTGTCGCCCGACGGGCAGCGCGTCGTCGTCGCCGGGCTGAGCTGGACGCAGGCCTCGGACTGGGACGCCGTGACCCTCGCCTACCGCGCCGGGACGGGCGGGGAGCTGCTCGCCGCGCGCCAGGACGGCGGCCACGGCGAGGACACGGGCTACGCCGTCGCCGTCACGCCGGATGGCGCGCGGGCGTACGCGGCGGGCGCGACGACGAGCCCGGCGTTCGACTTCGACGCGCTGACGGTGGCGTACGCGCTGGGGTGAGAGGCAAGGCTGGCCCCTACCCGTCCACCTGCGCGCCGCCGATGCCCTTCGGCACCACGGAGCAGTCGTTCGCACCGCCCCGCGCTGTCGTCGTAGGCGTCGTGGCCGCCGTGGTCGAGGAGCAGGCCGAACGAGCCCTGCGCCCCGCCGTTCGTCCCGGCGCTCCCCGCGACGTACACGTCGTTCCCCGCCAGGTCGAGCAGCATGCCGGCGGAAGCCGCGGCGACGCCCCCGTCGAGGACGGTGTGCGCGCCCTGCCCGCGCAGCCCGACGAGGCCGCTCGCCCCGCCGTTCGCCCCGAAGCTGCCCGCGGTGTACACGTCGTCCCCGGCCGCGTCGAGGAGGAACCCCGCGCCCCCCGAGGCGCCGCCGTTCCCGGCGAGGTCGCCCGCCGCGTACGCGTCGTCCCCCGCCGCGTCCCAGAGGAAACCCGTGCCCAGGATGTCCCCCCCGCCGTTGACGCCCTCCCGCTCGCCCCGGTACGCATCGTCACCGGCCGCGTCGTAGAGGAACCCGCTGCCGCCGTCCCCCCCGCCGTTCACGCCGAAGCCGCCGGCCTCGTACGCGTCGTCGCCGCCC
>JAIVGT010000268.1 GCA_020201485.1 Halobacteriales archaeon | reverse complement strand
CCATTCAGCGCCTCCGCAGGGCGAGCGCCGCGCCGAGGAGCGCGGGCAGGAGGAGCCAGCCCTCGAACGGCAGCGGGCTCCTCGGCGGCGCGTAGGGCGTGCCGCCTTGGACGCTGTACGTGACCGTGACCGCATCCGGGTTGCTGTTCTCGAGGAGGAGCGAGTAGATGCCCGCGGACGGCGCGCTGAAGTTGCCGCTGCGCTGCGCGTCGTCGCCTTGCGCGTAGGTGATGACCTGGTCCCCCGGGTGCGCGTGGATGTCCCAATGGATGGGCGTGGCGGGCTCCGTGCGGAAGCTCCAGGAGAAGCTCTCGTTCGCGGCGAGCTGCAGGTTCACCTCGGCGAACTTCCCCGGGTCGATGCGCTGCGAGGTCCCACCAGCCTGCCCGGCCTCGTCCTGCGGCGCGGCGACGACGAGCGTCGCGAACGGCCCCGTGCGGTTGCACTGCTGCTCGCAGCTCACGGTCAGCTTGCCCACCGGCGCGAGGCGGAGCGGTCGCAGCAGGACCTCGCTCGGCCCCACGCGCAGGGTCTCGTCGAGGCCGAGGCCGCTCAGGCGTAGCACGTGCGGGCTGTCGATGCCCCACGGGCCGTGCGACACGCCCTGCTCGGGCGACTCCGCGTCCACGACGCGCAGCGTGATGCTTGTGCCGACCTTGGCGAAGTGCTGCGACGGGTCCGGGTCGCCATGGTGGATATGGATGTCGAGCACAGGCTCGGTCGTGACCTCCAGGGGGGCGAAGTCGTCCACGGTCATCGCCGTCCAGCCGGGAGGCGCGGCCTCGCCGAGCGCGGCCGGGTCCGGGGCGCGCAGCGTGAACGCGGCGCGGCTGCCGGCGCTGCCGAGCACGAGGCCCACGTTGCCGCTCGGCGCCAGCCCGAGGAACGCGACGAGCAGGCCGAGGGTGTCGCCCGGCTTCGTCGCGACGCGCGCGGACGAGGTCACGACGTCGAACTCGTACACCGTGCCCGGCTGGAGCGCGGCGGACGCGGAGGTCACGACCTGCTCCGTGCCGTTCACCGCCGCGCCATCGAGGGCGGTCGCCACCTGGAGCAGGGCGTTGTCCGGCTGGTGCGCGAGGATGGGCCCGTCGGCGCGCAGCAGGAGATGGCCGGCGATGCCGCCGAGCAGGCTGGCCGTGATGGGCACGGGCAGCGCCCACGTGACCGGCGCGCCCGGCCCGCCGAGCTGCGCCGCGGGAAGGGCGAGGAAGCCGTCGGCGGGCGCGTCGAGCGCGATGCGCGCGTCGCTCGTGAGCCAGCCGGCGACCGGATGCGTGAGCGGGTCGTAGACGCGCGTCAAGTCGTCGCCGTGCGCTGCGCCGAGCGGGAGCAGGAGGAGCCCGGCCAGGGCGAGCGCGCCGAGCTCACGCCCGGCCATGCGCGCGCCGCCTCCACAGCAGGAGCGCGACCACCGCGAGGACCACGATGCCAGCCAGGAGGAGGAGGGGCGTGGTCGTGTCGGATGCGGTGTGCAGCAGGGCGCGCATCGCGCGGCCAGCGTTCGAATCCCGCTTAACCCTTGCGGATGCCGCGGCGAGGGGCCCACGGTGTGGAGGAAAACCTCATCCTGGCGCGCCGGGCTCCGGGCGCATGCGCCTCGCCCCGCTCGCCTTGGCTGCCGCGCTCGTCGCGTCCCCGCTCGGCCTGGCCAGCCTCGCCCTGCCCTCGACGCCGGTGAGCGCGTTCTGCCTCAACGTCGGCACGGACACGTGCACCGCGGCACCGTACACGCCCATCGGGAACTACGGCTACCAGTTCCTCGGCGTGTTCGTGGGCACGGTGCAGATCGTCACCGACGCGCCGGGCATCCACCACGCGTACACCTGCACGAACGCCGTGCTCCTCGGCTTCGCCGCCTTCGACCCGGCCAGCGTGTTCTCCGACTGCCAGCACGAGGGCGACCGGCCGCCCGCCGGCGTGCCCATCACGCTCTCCTGCAACTCCGAAGGCGTGGGCGTCGTGACGTGCAGCCTGCTCGAGGCGCCTTAGCCATCCGCCTCGGGCCGCGTGAAGCCGAAGCGCTTGCGCAGCAGGAACACGAGGTTCTCCACGCCGTCGTCCCAACTCTGCAGCTTCACCTCGCCCACGCGCACGCGGTAGCGGATGGGCACCTCCTGGCTGCGCAGCGCCGGGTGCCGGAACGCCTCGAGCTTGATCTCCTCGCTGAACGGCATGCCGTCCGCGGTGAGCACGAGCTTGTCCAAGGCGCTCCGGCGCAGCAGCCACATGCCGCTCTGCGAGTCGCGGATGGAGCGCATGAACAGCACGCGCGCCGCCGTGCTCAGCACCCAGTTGCCGACGCGGTGCTTCGTGCGCATCGCGCCCTGCTCCAAGTCGGCGAAGCGGTCGGTGGTGAGGAAGTCGAGCTTCTCCCGCTCGAACAGCTCCAGGAGCTGCGGCAGGTCGCTGACCGGATAGGTGAGGTCGGCGTCGGCGGTGGCGATGACGTCGCCCTTCGCCCGGGCGAAGCCGGTCTTGTAGGCCCGGCCATAGCCCTTGCGCGGCTCGACGATGACGCGCGCCCCGCGCTGCGTGGCGATGTCGCGGGTGCGGTCGGCGCTCTCCCCGTCCACGACCAGCACCTCCACGTCCCAACCCATCTTGCGCAGCGCGTCGCGCGGCACCTCGTCGATGACGGCCCCGATGCCCTGCTCCTCGTTCAGGGCGGGGATGACCAGGGAGAGGAGCTGGCGATACGCGGCCTCCGGTCTGGACGTGCTGCCCGCCGCGGTGAGCATGGGAGCGCAGGAGGCGGGGGTCCTGCAAAAACGTATTGGTCGATGGCTCAGCGGTCACGGGCGGCGGCCCGCGGCCTCTCCGTGCTTGTTCGGGTTTTCCGCGTTCACCATGGCCGGGGGTTCGCGCGGCGCGCGCTCGCGCACCTTCGCCAGGGTGTATCCGACGAGAGCCGCGCCCAGCCGGAGCAGGGCCCACGGGTTCGGGGCCTGCGTCCGGAGGAGCTGGCGCAGGCTGTACTGGCTCCACAGGTTGCCGTGCTTCAGCGTGAGCTGCTTGCGGCCGTAGCCGTTCCACAGGGCCTGCTTCAGGAAGCCGGTGAGCGTGCTGCGCGTCTTGGCGAACACGACCGCCCGCGGGCAGGACTCGATGTGGTGCCCGGCATGCACGGCGCGGAAGTTGAGGTCGATGTCCTCGGCGGTGCGGAACCAGGAGTCGAACCCGGCGAGCTGCTCGAAGACGCGCTTGCGGTAGGCGAGGTTGCAGCTGGGCAGGGTCACGTCGTAGCCGCGCACGCGCAGCTCGACGCGCGCCAGCTGCTCGAACGGGCCGAAGCCGATGTACTGCGTCTTGCCCGCGGCGACCTCGGCGCGCTGCAGCCCCTGGCGCAGCTCGCGCAGCCAGGCCGGGCTGGCGACGCAGTCGCCGTCGATGAAGGCCACATGCTCCCCCTTCGCCTGGCGCACGCCCTCGTTGCGGCTCGCGCCGCGCGTGCCGCCGAAGACGATGACGCGCACCTGCGGGTGCTGCGCCGCGCAGCGCTGCGCGATGGCGACGGTGTCGTCCTCGCTGTTCGAGTCCACAACGAGGACCTCGAACGGGCCTTCCTGCAGGACGAGGCTGTCGAGGAGCGCGCCGATGGCCTTGGACTCGTTGCGCACGGTGACGACCACGCTGACAAACAGCGGGCTGGGCGCGGCCATCAGGCGGCCGAGGGGCGCGCTGGGGCATCAAGATTGGGGAGGCGGACGTTCGCGCTTGTGGAGGGGCCCGCGCGCCCGCACCTCGTCGTGCACGTAGCGCAGCATGGCCGCCGGGTTCGCGATGCGCAGGTACGTGTCCGCGTCCTGGCGGGTGAACTCCCGGAGGACGGAGAGCACGGCGACGTACACGATGCCGCCGAGCAGGAGCAGGCCGAGCATGAGGGGGAAGGGCGCATGCCCCGACGTCAGGTCGAGGGGGGATGCGACCGCCCCAAGCGTCAAGCCCATGACCACGCCCGCGGCGAGGTGCTTGGCGATGGGGCGGACGGGGATGGGGCCGAGCACGCCGTGCGCCGACCGCCGGAGGAGGAGGAGCTGCACGCAGGCCGCGGTGAGCGTGGCGATGGCGGCTCCGGTCTCGGCCAGGCCGGGCAGGGGGAGGCCGAGCGTGCCGCGCGGCGGGACGAGGACGAGGTTCAAGCCGACGTTGAGGAGCGTGGCGACGATGGCGGCGCGCGCCGTCAGGTCCGGCCGGCCGGCCGCCTGCAGCAGGGTCGCGTACGGGTAGAGGATGGCGAACACGAGCGCGTACAGGGCCAAGACGCGCAGCGTGGGCACGGCGTCGAGGAACACGCCTGTCAGGGTCAGGCTGAGGAGGGGTCCCGCCAGGGCGATGGCGAACGCGCTCAGCGGCACGACGACGAGGCTGATGTGGCGGAGCGCGCCCTCGACCGAGCTGCGCACCTCCTCCGGGTTCCCCCGCTGCATGCGCTCGCTCAGCGTGGGGAAGAGTACGGTGTACACCGCGGCCGGGACCATGACGATGAGGTCGCTGAACCGCTGCGCGCCGAAGTACCGGCCGGTGTTCTGCGCCGCCCAGAAGAAGGTGATGACCACCTTGTCGAAGCTCACGTACACCGTGCCCACGGCCATGGCGAGGAAGATGTGCCGGGCGAAGCCCCAGTCCTCGCGCACGATGTCCCGGCGCGGCTTGCCGAAGGGATAGCCGCGGCGGAACAGCCAGAGGCCGACGAGCACGCTCACGCCCGCGGCCGTCGCGTAGCAGGCGGCGAGGAACTCCGCGCCGTGGCCGGCGACGAGCTGGCCCAGGGCGCTGGACGGGCGGAGGCCGCCGGCGAGCGGCCCGGAGCCGAGCACGACCGCGGCGAAGGCAACGGAGAACGCCATCATGAGCGGGGCGCGCAGCAGGTTCTCGCTGAGCACGACGAGCTGCGACTTCGCGAACTCCTGCCGCCCGTCGAAGGTCGCGGTGAAGACCGTGCGCAGCGCGAGGCAGGCGAAGTACAGGGCGACGATGACGATGGCGGCGCGCGGCGTGTCCACGAGCAGGCCGAGGCGCAGCGCGGTCCACGCCCCGGCGGTGACGAGGGCCACGACGCTCAGCGCGAGGGCGACCTTGACCACGGCGAAGCTTGCGACGGCGTCCCCGCCCTGCGCCCGGCCCTCGCTCACGCGCTTGATGTGCGCGCTGCCCATGCCCAGGTCCATGAACACGCTGACGAGCCCGGCCAGGCCCATGGCGAACGCCAGCTCGCCGAGCAGGCCGTCGGCGTAGGGCCCGGTCTCCACGGCGAACACCTTGAGCGCGAGGAATCCGAGGAACGCGCCGGCCAGGGTGTTGCCGAGGATGAGGGCCGTGCGCCGGCCGATCATGCATTCCTCAAGATCCGCCGCCAGTGCTCCATCATGTCGGCGAGCGTCGTGCGCAGCGGCACCTTCGGGGCCCAGCCCGTCTCGCGCATGAGCTTGCCCATGTCGCCGAGGATGATGGGCTCGTCCGTCGGGCGCAGCAGGGCCTTGTCCACCTCGACGCGCGGCTTCGCCGTGCTGAGCGCGAGGACCTGGTCGAGCAGGGCGCGCATGCTGAGGGCCTGCGTCGCGCCGGCGTTGTACACGTCGCCCGGCTTGCCCTTCTCCATCGCTGCCTCCAGGGCGAGCAGCATGTCGCGCACGTCGCAGAAGCCGCGCTGCGGCTCGAGGTTGCCCACGCGCAGCACCGGCTCGCGCTTGCCGAGCTCGACCTCGACAGCGCGCCGCGTGAAGTCGCTGGGCGCGTCGTTCGTCTTGCCTGGCCCGGTCGTGTTGAAGATGCGCACGCGGCAGGTGTGCGTTCCGTACGTGCGGTGCTCCTGGTAGGCG